>CAZAMI010000067.1:0-2577 GCA_964486465.1 uncultured Desulfurococcaceae archaeon
CACTAATGATATTCATGATATACTTTAAACCAAAGACTAATAAGCTTAATGATGTCTTAACTAAGGATCCTCGACTAACTAGATTTGATGTTTTAGGACGTGCATTAACTTCAACATTCATATATAGCTATAAAGTTCAAGATCAAGTTAGTTGTATCGTATTCATAGACTCTGATAGGAAGCTACTAATTACTGTGGGCCCTAACGATGTACGTACTCAGAAACTCATTACTGATGAGGATGCGGTTAATTTGTTAAGATCGTTAGTGATGAGAGGTAAGAATGTTATTGAAGATATTGATTATCAGGAAGTGCTTAGAATTATACATAGTGCTGGGTACAGGATGTACTACCTACATGAAGGTGGTGAGTTATTACAGTGCTTACATAAAGGTAAGTTGGCCTTTGTAGTTTGTTCCAATATCGATCCTCCTAAACCCCATGTAGAGCATGAAGTATTCTCCATAGGTCCTTTACCCTACCAAGTTAATCACGTCATCACATGCATTAACTGGCTCTATAACTCACGGAAATGGTACTTAAGTAGTTCGTAACTACCTAACCTCTATCTCCTTACCTGGAACTTTCTTTGGCGCTTCAATAATGAGTAAGCCATTCTCATACTTAGCCTTAACTCCCTCAACATCTATGGGTTCTTCAAGCTTAACCTTAATTCTGTACTTCTTAGGTATTGACTCAATGCGTAGACCTACTCTCCTCTCAGCATAAATGTATATCATGTCCTCTCTAGCATATACCCTAACATCCTCCTTACTAGCTCCAGGTACTTCAGCTATGATTACGTACTTACCACCCTCATCCTTCAAGGTATACCTATCCTTACCTAAGAACTCACTAATACCTAGTCCTGCCTTAACCATAACCATTACAGGTATAGCACTTAGCATCTTCATAAGCTTCTCATTCAAACGTCTGAATTCTGAATCATCTATCACATTCGTCCCCGAACGTATACATTCAGAGTAGTTTAAAAATCTTCTTGAAGTTACTGTTATAGCCCTTCCAAACATTAAGAGATAGGTGTTAGATGTAGTGAGGAGGTTAGGACCCGTACAACTAGCTATAATAACGTTACTTACACATGGTGCTAAAGACTTTAACGAAATAGTTGAAACACTAACATCCATGTCAATACCTAAGAGTAGCATATACACAGCAATCAATGAATTAAGAAGAAGGGGTGTAGTGGATGTAGAGGTAGTAGGGGATAGGAGGATAGTTAAGCCTAAGATAGACTTAAGGAGTGAATTGTTAAGAATTAAGGATGAATTAAGAGATAAAGCTATAAGTGTATTAACCATGATAATTAACATACTAAGTAGTGACTTAATAAGTTATGATGACTTGGATCCAATAATTCTTGAGAAGTATAGAGACGTACTTAAGAATGAGTTAAGGAAGGTTGAGGAAGTACTGAGGAAGTGGAGGAGTGTTGAGATTAGTTGAGGTGATTATTCGTAACGTAGTGCTTCAACAGGGTTTAGTCTAGCAGCTTTCCAGGCAGGATACATGCTTGAGATTAGTGATGTAGCTATGGATATTAGTAGAGCTAGACACATGTAAGTAGTATTAAACGCTATGATAGAGCTTGAAGAGCTCATACCTTCAAACTTACCTGGAGGCTTGAATAACCCACCACCTAGGATGTAGTGTAATGCATACGCACCCATAATGCCCATTATAAGCCCTAGGACACCACCTAAGAGTCCTATTAAACCTCCCTGTAGCATGTAGAGAGTAAGTACTGTACAATTCTTCATACCTAAAGTCTTTAATATTCCTATCTCCCTAGTACGTTCTATGACTGAAATCATCACTATGTTAAATGTACCTAGACCTGCAACTATGAATGCTATACTAGCTATACTGACCAACAAAGTGCTTAATTGACTCATGACGTTACTCACAGCTGTCGCGATTTGTTTAACAGATACGATGCGAACCCTCCTACCGAATAATTGTTTCAAGTAATTTGTGAGGGTGTCTACGTAATTAGAGTCTGATGCCTTAATAACTATGCTTGTATAACCTATACCTCGTACAAGTCTCCTCACATAATCTATAGGTATGAATACCGTATCATCTACTCGCGTAATCACTGAGGTACCGTAATAATCAAGCACCCCAATAACGTTAAGCGTTAAGCTCCTACCCTTACCAAAGTGTATTATTAATGGTTGACCTACCTTAATAGGTTCTCTCATACCGTAATCTGTAGCTATGTCGTAACCTACTAAAGCTAGTGGTGCTGGTACGTCGGGGTATACATCACCATCAATTAACTTAATATTGCCTTAATTCCATTAAGTGAAGTGATGAAACACCGACAACACTTACTGACCCATCCTCTAAACCAGGTACTTTAGCAGGTACTATCACTAGAGGTATGACTGACGACACACCCTCTAAACTCCTGATCCTAGCTACATCAGCATCGCTTAATGGGATCTTACCTTGAGGGAATAAAACGAGTGTATTAGGTCCTAAGGCCTCTAGTGTTGAGAAAATAGCTTGCTTAGTACTCTCAACTTGTGATGAAAGCATGACAATCGCTAC
>CAZAMI010000067.1:2677-6407 GCA_964486465.1 uncultured Desulfurococcaceae archaeon
ATTATAGGTATTTCGAGAGATCTAATATCCTCCTTAACCTCCCTAGATAACATTAATGTTATCGTGAAGGTTATTGGGACATTAACTTCGACATTACCTACATATGTAGACTTAGTTCCATATATCTTGAGAGGTAGACCCTTAATTAGCGGTATAGCGTAGAGTGCGTAAGCTGTTGACGTACCTATGTTAGTTATTGTCATTGTTAAGAGAATGGCTGGCCAGGACTTGGCTCTTCAGGTATTACAGATACATCCACTAACTCTATTTCTACTAAACCCCTCAATAGGAAACTCTTAGTTAGCTTAAAGCTCTCATAATTACCGCTTCCCTCATCAATGTATGATACTGTAATAGATATAGCACCACTACCACTCACCATTGATGGCGCATAAATACTCAGTACTACGTCCTTCTCTGAGTTGGGCTCTATACCACCAACATATATCCTGGTCTGATTTAATAGTACTATATTACCTGTCGAAGTTAACGATAGTTCAACACTTCTAATACTATAATTGAACGTTTTCAGTAACTTTATGTAGACCTTATTCACTTTACCCATAATTAGCTCATTCGTAGTAACCTTAATTATGGGTCTAGGTATTAATGTAGGCACTAACTCTATGTTAAACTCCTTAGTAATTTTGTGAGTTTCCAGAAGTGGGTCTAAGAACTCAATATTCAAGATGAGCTTTGCTATAACCACATTCCCTACATATGCAGGCTTAACCTTAGAGGTGAGGATTCTCGCCTCACCAGGTCTTAATACATCAATATAGAATGATGTATTAGTTAATGGAATTAAGTACTGAGGTAAATTAAGCTCTACGTTAATATCCCTTAACTCTACATCACCAACATTAAGTATCTTTATTTCTAAATCACTGATATCGAGTGATGTAAGAGCTCTAGGTTCTAAGTAAACACTTAATGGTGTTCTAGATGGCTCCACCCTTATAATGTCATTAACCTTTTCGGAGTATGTATTGCCTTCAGAGTCTACGTATTTTAAGCTGAAACTTACCTCATAACTTCCAGTATCATAGGATACTAAAACGCTGATATTGACTACCCTTACCTCATCAGGTCTTATTGAATTAAGAATTAATGTATTAAGAGGTTTAGTAGGTATTAGTGGTCCTAAATTGTTAATACTTAACTCTAAACTTCTAATACTGATGTTACCTCTATTAATTATCCTTAGCTCTAACTCACTACTTGACAGTGCTTTAAACACCTTAGGAGATAGTTCTACGTCTACTATTGAAGTTTTAAATTCAGGTATAATCTCCACATTTAGTACGTAGGATTTCATATAGTGGTTATATTGATCATCGTAGTACTCAACATCTACGTTGATTGGTAGTACAGTAGTTGAGGTAACTGATGGTGTTCTTAAACGTAATTCTACGTATGTTCACAACCTCTGGGTAAGCTGCTTACCTTAGAAGTAGAGTTGCTTAATATCATTAAACCGGAATTTAATGTTGTGCTTAACTTAATCGTTAAGTTATTAATGTCTACGTCACCATCATTAACTAAAGTTAATAACGCGTTGACAACACTTTGAGAAGGTAGCATTATTGGGTTGATATTTATGGTTAAGGAGATCTGTTGCGGGATTATCTTAATGACTTCAATCTTAGTATAACTATGTCCAAGGCCTAAATAGTCTATGTACTGAATACTTAATGATTCAGGCACTACGCCTGCAGCTCCATGCAATATCACCATGGGTACTTCAATAGTTCTCACATCATTAGGTCTTAACATACCTAAATAGATGGACTTCATACTGATAATTACTTTCGTAGACTGTACATCGATACTTAAACATACATCAGTAACAACTTTATCGCAGTTATTAACTACACCGATAAGTAGTGACTCATTCCCTATATTACGTAGTACCTTAGACTTAATGCTTAGAGTAACGTATTCATAGGGTTGAGTAGGCATTATAGTTAATTGTTGAACTGTATCGTAAGTAGCGATATTTCCGAACTCATCAATAAACTCCATACTTGTTGGTAGCTGAAGACTCAGTCTATTATTGATGGGATAAACAAATAGACTTAAGCTAACCTCCCTTATCGAGCCTACATCTAAATTATCGATTGTGATGGTTGATGTACCATTAATTCTTAGAGGATACGTTGGTTTGAGAGTGATTCGTACACTACTTAACTTTCTAGGCCCCTCATTAACTATGACTAAGGTTACGTTATTCTCCTTACCGCTATATAGGACATTAGTATCTAAGAATACATGAACTACTTGTGAGTAACTCCTATTTACAAGTATGTTAAATGTTCTTACAACATAGTGTGTAACTCCTAAGTAATCGGTAAAGCTTAGTTCAAGAGTGAATGCAGTTAGGCTTCCTTCAAGTTTTTGAGGTATGTAAACATTTAAAGGTATGGTGCGATTACTACCTCCCATTACCTCACTAATTATTCTGTAATCATTGGGTATGTTGATGAGTATATTGCTACTCTTAACATTAAGTGTGACGTTGTATATAGTTTTAGAATCATTATTGATGAGGACTATGTATGGTTAATGCCATCCAGTACCTACAGTATCATTAATTAGCTCTATATCCACCTTAGGGCTCTCCAGCATACCTACACTTAAAGTGAAGGTCTTCGTAATGCTGTATTCAGTACTATATGATCCTACATACCTTACTTTAACGTTTAGAGTTAAGGTGGAACCTTTAAGGCTTGATGGTACGTAAAGCCATACGTTAACGTACTCCTTATCCCCTGGTTCTATGCTATCGATTCTTATGGTGTCATTGAGTATTAAGGCGCTAGTACTTGTTACTTCAACCACTACATCCCAGGCAGTTCTTTCACCTATGTTTACTAAGGATAACGTTACTTTTTGACTACCTGCAATTAGACTCTTATTAACTATAGCGATATCCAGTTAGGTCTTCCCACAATAAACATCACTAGGTCGTGAGTTTCCGTCTTATGCACCCATGAATTACTACTAATGTTTAGTTTGTCATAGTCGAGTGTTAGAGTTAAATAATATACTCCTATAGGTGTATTAGATAGCACTATTAACTGATAATGTAATTGAACTATAGGTGAGCTCTTTGAGATGAGACCACCATAGGAAGCTATAGCTTCTGAACCACCATAAGATACTATACGTTGAGGTAATGCAAGTCTCGCAATAAGCTCACTAACCTGGCTATCACCACAATACTTTAACATAATCGTTAGTGATACAACATCACATGGCGCGATAGCTTTCTCACCCTTACTTGTTACCCATCGAACATCTACGACAATAAACTCCTTAGTATTAAGTGGTAACGCTTCAGTGGTTATGAAGTATGGTGTTAAGTAACTTAGCGTAATGAGGACTATAATTATCATGATCATCAATCTTAATGATGAATTCAAGAACTCACCTCCTTATAACTTCCTCATCCACTATTTTACCATCCCTTAACCTATACATTCTATCTACAAACCTCAGGTTTTCAGGATTGTGTGTAACCATAATGATTGTAGCACCCTCCTCATCAACGAGCTCCCTAAATAACTTCATATTGAAGCACCTGTCACACTATCGAGGTTACCTGTAGGTTCATCAGCTAGTATTAGCTTAGAGTTATTAGCGAGAGCTCTAGCTATAGCAACTCTTTGCTGCTCACCACCACTAAGTTCTGAAGCTCTCTTGAAAGCCTTATCAGCGAGTCCTACTA
>CAZAMI010000068.1:0-6365 GCA_964486465.1 uncultured Desulfurococcaceae archaeon
ACACCAGGTATCCTTAAAGCATCATAGACACCACAGAATTTAGGTGCCCACACTCCTTCCTTCTCAATATATATTGCTAAGCTAGCACCAGGTGATATCACCTTTGGTTTAGATATGGGTAACCCTAAGACAGCTCTAACATGTATGGCAAATTCGCTGAGTTCTTGAGTAACCATAGTGACCATACCTGTATCGTGAGGTCTAGGTGCTACCTCACTAAACAGTACTCTACCATCCTTAGTCAAGAACACTTCAACACCAAATATGCCGAGACCTCCAAGACCTTCAGCAACCTTAATACCTATTTCTTTTACCTTATCAATTATTGATGCAGACTTAGTGGATGGTTGCCATGACTCTATGTAATGGTACTCACCATACCTCCAGTGTTCAACAGGTTCACACACATCGGTTTTAATACCGTTATCACCAACGTATCTGTATGAGAGTGCCGTGAATTCTGTCTCCAAGTTTACGAATTCCTCAACAATAACTCTCTTACTACTACCGCGTGCATGCCTTATTGCATAGTTATACGCCTCCCTTATCTTATTAGGTGATGGCTCCTTAATCCTCACATGACCATGACCTGAACTACTCATTTCAGGCTTTATCAAGCATGGGTATCCAACCTTATCACATGCGTCAACGGCTTCATCAGGATTTTCAGCGAAGGCATATCGCGTTGTTGGTAGACCCAGTTCTTCAGCAGCAAACCTCCTAAGTTTTATTCTGTTCATTGATATCTCAATAGCTTTAGCATTAGGTATGACCAAGTAGCCCTCACTCTCTAACTCCTTAAGAGCTTCAACAGCTATTGCTTCAATCTCAGGTATTATGACATCAGGCTTCTCCCTCTTAATTATGGCTTTTAAAGCTCCAGCATCACCTAAGTTAACCACGTACCTCCTATGAGCAACATGCATTGCTGGAGCCCAGTCATACCTATCAACAACGGTAACCTCAATCCCTAATCTTTGAGCTTCTATAGCTACCTCCTTACCTAACTCACCACCACCTAGTAGGAGGATCTTTATGGAGCCCTCGAACATGGGTGTTGATAAGTATTCCCTCCTTTTCATATGCATCACCTAGGCATTACAGGTGAAGCGAATGGATCAAAGAAGATACCTTTACCTGGAATCCACACAATTGAAGTACCGAGTAAGCCCTTGCGTGCTCTAGCTTTATAGGTCCTTCTAACACGTACAGCTAAGTGATGTCTCTGCTTGAGAAGCTCAGCAGATCCTACATCACTCCTATGTATTAACGGCCAACCATCTAGAGACTTAATGTAGGATATAGCTAGTTCAGCTTTCCTTGAGGCTTCCTCATGATTTTCAGCATAACATACGATTTCAAAAGCTCTAGACCCATGAGTACGTAGTATACCATCTGCAGATTTCTCAACACTAGCATAGAGTAATGTACAGCCTAACTCCTTAATTCTACCTTCATCAACGCTGACTGGATGATTAGCGGCTGCCTTCTTATCTAATGGATAGCCAGCAGGTGCTACAGCTTTAACCACTACTGCTATATCATCTCTAATCTCAAGCTTATATCCAGCTAGTCTACCATCAATGGCTCTCTCAATCATTTCTAAGAAATCACTAGTAATTACTGGAACCATATTAGATATTTCAGGATCACCGAATCTACTGTAGAACTCTATGACTGTAGGACCCCATAGTGCTGTAAGCATCATTTGACCTGCTAAAGCACCTACATATCTATCCCCTACCTCAGCTTGTAGAGCCTTAACAACGTTATCAATAATTTCGATAGTCTCCTTGAACTCATCAATCTCTATGAACGGTAAAACCCAACCAGGACCAGATATACTACCCATACCCCCAGTCTCGGGACCTATGTCATACTCATAAACATGTGGGTGATCCTGAACTAATGGAAGAGCTAACACGTAACTGCCATCAGTTACCGTCATTGCTGTATATTCAACACCTTCAACTCTCTGCTCTATGAGTACCTTAGCATTTATGTCAACATACTTAGCCATTTCTTTAAAGAGCTTAACGACGAAGTCCTTCTTAACGTCACGATACTCTTCAAGTAGGTATGCCTGATTCTCACGTAATACCTTAACACCCTTACCGCCAACTTGCCTAGCAGGCTTTACAACTACATCACCAGCAAATTCAACGAATTTACGCGCTTCCTCAAGAGATGAGAAAGCCCTAAAATATAATCTACCAGGTATGGAGTATTTCCACATGAGAGTTCTAGCAAATACCTTACTCCTCTCTATTTCAGCGCATCGAGAATTAGCACCAAACACGCTGAAACCTCTATCACGTAGTAAGTCAGGAACTCCAGCGAATTGAGGTTCCTCAGGACCTATAACCACTATGTCGGGTGCTATTTCTTCAGCGATTCTAAGTACTTCCTGAGGATTCGTAGTCCTAACTCTATATAGCTTACCACCAGTATTCTCAGCTACTCTAGATAATCCTGGGTTGTTATGATCTGATGCTACGTAAAGTTTAGGATTATAAGTACTTCTATAGATCATTAATGCAATTGCGTGCTCTCTACCGCCTGAACCTACGAGTAGTACCTTCATTTTAATTCACCCAACAAAATCTATGCCGAAGCACTTTCCACAAAGCTTTATGTTAAAGGATCTAGCAACTTCACTCATTACTTCAGGTTTAATCCAAGTTAGTGAGTCAACCTCAAGATACTTTATAGCATTCTCATTATCTAAGTTAGCTGCTAGGAGGCTCTTAACATCTATTGGCATGAGCTTGTAGGGACAACTTCTTATTAATGGCGGGCTTGCTATAACTACGTGTAGCTCCTCAACACCGACTCTATACCTCAATATTTGACTAACGGTCTTCATTGTAGCTCCCGTAACCATGCTATCGTCAACCAAAGCTACTTTCCTACCCTCAAGTACGTGGACTATAGGGTTCATCTTAAGATGTATTGCTATGAGCTTTTGGAGAGGGTCTACTCTCAAAGCTGACCTCATGTGCCTACCCGTACTTACGAACCCTATCTCAAACGGTCTATTAATTGCCTGAGCAAGACCTACAGCATATGGTATCGCAGTTTCAGGAACACCAACAACAATATCTACATTAGTATTTAGGTCCTCAGCTAATGCACGTCCTAATACCTTTCTAAATTCATAGATGCTTATACCGTCAACTACTGAATCATGTCTAGCCATATATAGAAGTTCGAAGGCACATAAGTACTTTACACCATTATCAGGGATCAGTGCATTCTTAACAGCATATTTTGATAAGTATAGAATTTCACCAGGTCTTAACCACCTACGTATTTCACCACCAAGTATGTCTATGGCTCTTGATTCAGAAGCTAATAATGCTAAGTCGAAACCGTATCCTCCAAGAGTTAAAGGAGTTAAGCCTACACTACCTCTATAAGCTAAGATCTCTCCTCTATTTGTGATAGCTATGAATGATGGTACATCCTTACCGTTGAATTCACTAAGTACTTCCTTGAATGCTAATAGTATCTCACCAGCTACTGAGGTATTCAGTGAGTTTAGTCTTGAGGTAACCTCATCACTTACTACATCTAATATCTTAGAGTATCTATCTCCTAACACAACAAACTCTACATCATCACTGAAGTACCTACCTAGGTAAACGTCACTATCTTCACTACTATATACTGCGGCAATTGCTATGGATGACGTAATTTTCTTGGAGACTTCCTCTTTACTACCTTTATAGCATTTAACCTTACCGTTACTTACGGTACAAGCTACATACTTCTTTAAGCCTCTATGATCTAAGGCTGTTAATCCGTAGTATATGTGATTGGATAAGTTCCATAAGTTATCAAACGCGTATAGAGCTAAGAGACCCCCCATGGCTATCACCTTGAAAAATCTTCTCAAGTTTTTCGGCATTTAGACCTGGAAATGGATATAAACCTGAAAAGCATGCATGACACACACTTACAAGACCCACAGCTCTTATGAGGCCTCTAAGCGTATTGTAGCCTAAGCTATCAGCTCCCATGTACTTAGCCATTTCATTGATGCTTCTAGATCTATTGATTAATAACTCCCTCCTAGAAGCTATATCTATTCCCATAAAGCATGGGTACTTGAATGGTGGACTAGCTATCCTTACGTGAACTTCATTAGCACCCGAGTTTCTAAGCTTAAGTATGAGGCTCTTCATGGTCGTTCCACGAACTATCGAGTCATCCACAAGGACTACTCTCTTACCCTCAATAACCCTCCTAACAATACCGTACTTCAACTCCGATACTCTCCTACGTATTGTTGGCGGCATTATGAAGCCTCTACCAAGGTATCTATTAACGAAGAGACCCTCCTCCAATGGGATACCTGAAGCCCTACTATACCCCATAGCGGCATACCTCCCACTTTCAGGTACGGGTATGACTGCATCAGCATCAACAGGTGAGGTCTTAGCTAACTCAATACCCATCCTAATACGTGCTTCATAGACTGATACACCATTGAATACTGTGTCAGGTCTAGCAAAGTAGACATACTCAAATATGCAGGGAGTCGGTGTTACGGATATCCTAACCTTACTTCTTTCTAAAGAAAATCCATCAAACGATATTATCTCACCAGGAGCAACTTCCCTCCACATACCGCCCGTAACTATGCTAAGGGCAGCAGTCTCGGACGCTACGTATAACGAGTCCTTAAACATGTATGCAAGAGGTCTAAAACCTCTAGGATCACGTGCTATTACAAGTCTAGGTTCTGTGGTTAGTATTGCTATGCTATAACTACCTATTACGTAATTAGGGAGGTCACGTAGTGCCTCTATAACGTCTCCATGATATTCCTTTGTAAGTCTGTAAATGGTCTCAGCTAAGACGTGAGTATCATTTAGTGCTCTTTTTAGACCTAAGCTCTTAGCTAACTGTATATAGTTAGCTATGGTACCATTAAATGCTATTGCTATCTTAAACCCATCACCGACAATGAATGGTTGAGGTACTGAATCAAGGAAGCCACCGCTAGTTGAGTACCTTACGTGGCCAATCCCTGCAAACACATTATTCTTGCTCTTAAGTTTTTCAAGAGTGTCAGGTGTTAGAACATCAAATACTAAGCCCCTACCCCTGATCACGCTCATATGTCCCTGATAACTAACTAAAGCAATACCTGCGGATTCCTGACCTCTATGCTGAAGTTCGACCAGCAATTCAAGTACTATATCACTCACATCACCGCTGCCTACGTATGCCGCTATACCGCACAATTTAATCACCATTCCATGAGCTTCTTAAGGCTATTGTTATATAGACTAGTTAAGTCGGGAAGGCTTAATGAAGTGATGGTTTTGCCGTCATTGATTATCATTATAGCTTCTTTATCTAGAACTTTACCTATGATATTACCTTCAACGCCGTATCTCTTAGACAATTCTTTAAATTCTGTAACTTTATCGGCTTTAATCTCAACAATGTATCTTGCTTGCGTCTCTGAGAATAATACTTCATCAATACGCTCAATACCTCTAGTAGGTATTCTGTTGATATGTAGCTCTACACCTAAGCCTCCAGCTATAGCCATCTCAATGACGGCTATAGCTAATCCTCCAATACTAACATCATGGACAGATATAGCAATACCCTCACTTATTAAATGCTTAATGAATTCTGCATGTCTTAACTCACTAGCAGGTCTAGGTCTAGGTATTTCACCTAATTCTAAGCCATGAATTCTGTAAAGGTATTCACTCCCACCTAACTCAGGGTACGTAACCCCTATTACAGCTATGTAATTACCGGCTCCGTTAAGTGCGAGACTTGTGGACTTGGATATGTCGTCAACCCTGCCAATACCTACAATCGTGGCTGTAGGCTTAATTTGGTGTCCTTTCTCATCTTCATTGTAGAAGCTTACCTTACCACCAACTACAGGTAGCCCTAATTCGCTCGCCATCCACGCAATACCCTTAACCATTTCCTCGAAGTACCAGAATTGCTCGGGCTTCTCAGGATTTCCAGCATTAAGTTCATCAACTATGGCTAACGGCGTAGAATTAACTGATACTAAGTTCCTAAAGCATTCAGCAACGGAGTTTGCCGCTCCATTAAATGGGTCTAGAGATGTATATCTAGGATTTGCATCACCCTTTATAGCAATACCTCTCTTAGAACCATCAAGTATTCTCAGAACTGTCGCATCTCCATGACCAGGCTTAATGACGGTCCTAATACCTACTTCATGGTCATATTGCTCGTAAATCCACCTCTTTGATGCAATGTTAGGTGATGATATTAACTTAACTATCGCATCCTTGATATTGACCTTGGGTAATCTCACTATGGGTGTTAAGCCTTTAAGAGCTTCCTGAGGAGGTCTTGAG
>CAZAMI010000069.1:0-6018 GCA_964486465.1 uncultured Desulfurococcaceae archaeon
TCATTATTAAGCATTACCTATTTAGATTGAGATTTAAAAGTCATGAATTATATAACTAGAATTACGGGAATGAGTGATGTGTGCCGAGATTAGAGAGGTTAAGGCACCAAGTATTGAGAAGTACATGGTGACTCTGCACAGTCATATTAGAGGCTTAGGGCTAGATGAAAATGGCGAGCCTCAACCGATTGCAGATGGTCTTGTAGGTCAGTTAGAGGCTAGGAAAGCTGCCGGCATTATTGTTGAGATGATCAGGCGAGGAAAGATGACAGGTAAGGGGATACTTTTAGTAGGTCCGCCAGGTACTGGTAAGACAGCATTAGCCGTAGCTATAGCTAGGGAACTTGGTGAGGATACACCTTTCGTAGCTCTCGATGGTGCTGAGATATATTCTGCTGAGGTTAAAAAGACAGAAATACTCATGAGGGCTGTAAGGAGGGCTACAGGCGTTAGAATTAGGGAGGTAAGAAAGGTTTATGAGGGCGTAGTTAAGGACATAAAAATAGCTTATGCAAGACATCCATTCAATCCATACATTAGAGTACCTAAAGGTGCTAAGATAACATTGATGACTAAAGATGAAAGTAGGACGTATACGGTTGGTGAGGAAATCACTGCTCAACTAGTTCAACTTAGGGTTCGTCGCGGTGACCACATATGGATTGATGCAGAAACAGGTATTGTTCATAAGGTTGGCAGAGTTAAGGGTGTTGAGAAGGCGAAGTATTATGATATAGATCTATGGAGAGTTGAGGAGGAATTACCTAGAGGACCTATACTAAGAGAGAAAGAAATAGTGAGAGTACTCACATTAAATGATTTAGACATGTACGTTGCAAGTCAGAGAGTTTCAATTACAGGGCTTCTAGGCATAGAATTTGAGAAAGAGATAGATGAGGAAGTGAGGAAGACGGTTAATAACCAAGTAAGGAAGTGGCTTGAGGAGAAGAAAGCGGAAATAGTTCCTGGAGTACTCTTCATAGATGATGCCCACATGTTAGATTTAGAGGCGTTCTCATTCTTAACTAGAATACTTGAGAGTGAATTCGCACCTATACTCATACTAGCGACGAATAGAGGCATTACGAGAATTAGGGGTACGGATATTGAATCACCCCACGGCATACCACTAGATTTACTAGATAGACTATTAATCATAAGGATGAAGCCTTATAGTAGAGACGAGATTAAAGAAATAATAAAGATTAGAGCTAATGAGGAGGAAGTAAGATTAAGTGATGAAGCACTAGAGGCTCTCACCGACTTAGGTGTTGAGAGAAGTCTTAGGTATGCCGTACAACTGCTTAGACCTGCTCAAATAGTTGCTCAAAGAAATGGTAGAAACGTAATTAGTAAGGATGATGTAATGGAAGCATCTAAACTATTTGTTGATGTGAGGGATAGCGTCAAATTCATCAGAGAGTATGAGAAACTATTCATGAGATAACCAACAATTAAGATGATGACTACGTCACATTAACATTCTCATTTTCTTTATCTTCCAACATTAAGGGCATTAGTGAAGTTAAGTCGCTAATACTAACCTCCTCCTCGCCAATGCCTTCACGCATAACTATTGTTAGTATTAAGTAGCTACCAACACGTGAGAGCTTTACTTTTTTAATCATGGACCTCGTATAGGAATCCATGACCTTGTCAATACTGCCCTGAGAACTATGATTTACTCTTAACATCTTTGCTCTAACCTTAAGTGCTAAATACTTATCATAACCTGTTATAGCTAAGATAGCTAGAACTATACTAACAACTAATAACGCCAACGCCGCTATCACATATACTCCCTAAATCTTAAAGTAATTAAATCAACTATTTTTAAAATCTAGCCCCTCAAGTACTTCAATGCTCTCTCAGCACTTTCTTTAGGGTTGCTTGACTTAGTTATAGCTGATCCTATGATTACTATGTGGATGTCGAGTTCAAGTATCTTAGGTATATCATCAGGCTTTATACCACCACTAATTGAGAACTTGAAGTCGTTCTTAAATGAGGATATCATATCTTTAAGCATATTTAGTCTATCAACCACTCTTAATCCTTTTAGTCTTTGAACATCGATACCTGTATGAACGTTAATTATGTTTACCCCTAATGTTTTTAACTCTTCAAGTCTTCTTTCAAGATCTTTAATGCTCATGCCTATCGTGTCAACAACTACATCAATATTTAATTCTCGGGCTTTCTCAATCGCTGATTTGATTACCTCATCGTCACTACTGCCCAATACCGTCATAACATCTAATCCGCTTCTGTATACTAATTCAGCTTCAAGAGCACCTACATCTGCAGTCTTTGTATCTGCTAGGAGTACTGATTGCTTACCTACAATGCCCCTCAATATACTTAAATTCCTTAAACCATAGTTCTTTATCAAGGGGGTTCCTGCTTCATATACATCGACATCCAGATCCATTAAATTCCGTATTATTCTTAATGCATCCTCAAGTTCTGTAAAATCAAGAGCTACCTGCAACAATCTACCTTTAGACATTATTCTATCAAGTAGTTTACCCATGAATCACTACCGTAAAGTTATTTGTGTAAGTGTATTAAAGTGTGAAAGTTTTATTCTATGGAGTCTAAAAAACTCATTAATACTTTAGTAGCCCCTTACACCTTTACTCCTTCTTTGCTAATACTATCTCAATGGTTGATACTCTAGTCTGCCTTCCGTCAGCAGTAGTTACTACCTGACTACCTATCTTGATGTCCTTAACCTCAACTTTGTCTGGTAGGAATCTACTCCTCACTATTTCTACAGTATCTACAGCCTTGCTTATGGCCCTGCCTCTAGCCTTAACTACAATCTCATTAACTCCCTGGTTTAGTAATGTTAGTGTTGCTAGTACATAGTTCATTACGGGCTTCTTACCTACTAGCACTACGTTGCTTGAGATGGGGCTTGGGGCTTGAGATTGTGATGATGACATTTCCTAACTCACCTCACTTCCTCACTACGATATTCTCGCTCATAATACTTAGAGACTCCCTTATAAGTGTTTCCTCTCCTGCAACACTAATATATTAAGCTTAAATCTACATACTCCCTTGGGTTAAGAATTGGGCGAAAGTATATTCAGTAAGGAGTTCTACGGGGTCGCTAAAATAGAGAAGGTCATTAGCGGCATAGCTAAAAGCTTAGCTGAAGCTCAGTTGAGTCCTCAAGACCTAGCTAACCCGATATCGTTTCAGATAGCGTTATCGAGACTCTATGAAGCTATTCTTAAATCATTAAGTGAGGGAGGAAAGACAACCTATGTGGCTGAAGTAAGATTTAGAGATAGTTTAGGTAACCCAGTAATCTTTGCTGTAGATTTAGGTGAAAAACCACCAGCTTTATCAGAAAGCAGAGTTAAAGTTAAGATAGTTGTGGAATTCATCGAAGAATAGGATTAGGTGTCTTTATTGGACTTTATTAAAGATAAGGTTTTACAATTTAGAGTAAGGGGATGGCTCGAGGATGAGGATTTTAAGAGACTCTTAAGTATAGCTCATTATATAGGACGTGAGGGTAGGGAATCAATATTTAAGTTAAATATCGATGCAATACTATCTAAGAATCTAACCGTAGATGAGGTTATCGACATCCTTGAAGATGTTAATGCTATATACGATGATAAACTTGTAGAATATTTGGAGGAGAGACTAAGCTTAGGAAGAGAAGTATACATCGAGCATAGAAATGGTTTATTGATAATGAAGTTTAACATATATTTAGGTGAGTTATTAAATCAACTTAAAGGTCTGATTAAGTATGAAAGAAACTCTAAGGTATTCATAGCTAAGCCTTATAAATATTGGGAATTAATTAGTAAATTGCATTCGTTAGGATTTAAGATAATTGATAAAACAGAATTTAAACGTGAAATCCCCTTAAATTATGAGTTAAAGTTTAAGGGGGAGTTAAGGGATTATCAAAAGGAAGCGTTAGATTCATGGTTACGAAATGGCAATAAGGGTGTAATCGCTCTACCTACAGGCTCCGGTAAGACCGTCATAGCTATTGCAGCTTTAACGCTATTAAGTCAGCACACGTTAATTATCGCATATACTAAAGAGCAGCTTATTCAGTGGAAGAATGCAGTATTGAAATTCACTAATCTGCCTGAGTATATGATTGGCATGTATTATAGTGGCGAGAAGCGATTATCACCAATAACTCTAACAACATATCAAACAGCTTATAGACATATAGATAAGTTCTCTAAGAACTACTCATTACTTATTATCGATGAAGTTCACCATTTACCTGCTGAGAAGTTTAAATTCATAGCTGAGTCATTACCTATACTAAGCAGGATGGGTTTATCAGCAACTCCTTACAGGGAGGACGGTAAGCACGTAGAGTTATTCCCATTAATGGGGGGTATAGTATATTATAAATCCCCTCAAGAATTAGCTAAGCAGGGTTATCTTGCATCATATAGGATAGTTACTGTTAAGGTTGAGTTAAAGCCTAATGAAAAACGGAGACTATATGAGCTTAGAAGTAGGTACAGGAAGTTAGTGGGTTATATGAAGTTCGAGGAAATATTAAGATTGGCAAGGTTAGGCGATGAAAGGGCTATTGAGGCGTTGAGAATCCATAATGAAATGAACCAATTAATACATAAATCACTATCAAAGATAGAGAAGGTTGAAGAGATAATTAGGAAGGAGTTAATGAATGGAAGTAAGATCATAGTTTTCGCTCACTACGTCGACTTAGCTGAAGAAATAGCACGCAGGGTCAATGGATACCTACTTACAGGTGAGATGTCTTCTGATCGTAGAAAGATCATCCTTGAGAGATTTAGGAACTCTAAATCAGGAGTCTTAGTGGTTACTACATTAGGTGATGAGGGGTTAGACATACCGGACGCTAATGTAGGTATATTTGTTGCAGGTACAGGCTCTAGAAGGCAATTCATACAGAGACTCGGTAGGTTATTGAGACCAGCAAATAATAAGGTAGCTACGCTATACGAAATAATAACTAAAGGAACAATAGAGGAGCTTCAAGCGAGGAAGAGGAAGGAGTTAAATCTTGATGAACTTATGAGTAATGAAAGTAAAATTTAACACACATAAAGTAATGCTTTAATCAATAGTGCCTTAAAAGGTAATGTTGCCGTAAACAGTATCGAGTTATTGTAACTAATCTCCAGTATTAATACCTCATTGTTTAGGAACGCTAAAGGTTTTGATAAGAGTACTATTTCTTTAACATTGTCCGCAACAGCTATCTTTACATGAATTTTCTTACCCCATACATCTAAGTCGTAAAGTACTGGATGATGCCTCCAAAGTGATAAGATCTCGCCTTCAGCATCTCTTAACTCTATATCCTTAAGACTCGTTAGAATAGCTATATGCTTATAATTTAGTAGTTTTACGTACTCTTTGAGGTAAATGTTAGCTCTCTCATCAATAATTAAGCATGTTGATGCTTTGCCGATACATGTGTTATGGAGTGATTTTAGATTTAGTTCCCGTACCACCTCATTTATTTTACCATAACCTAGAACGCATATTTCATTAGACATTAAGATGTTCTTGACTTCAATCCATGAATCTTCACTTAACCTAAAAACCTTAATACCGTATTTTAAGGCTAAATCCTTGAATTTCTCGATGTTTACCGGTATCGAGTTATCCACTATTATTGCTGCTGGAGGTATTGTAATCAATCTTTTCATACCTTTCAAATCTACAGTAATTACTGAAGGCCTTAATACGAAGTAGATATATTGAACTTGATAATCTGCTAGCTTGAGTAGATCTTTTAAAAAGCCCTGTAAGTCTTTATCCATTTCCAATGACCATCTCGGAATCATCACTATTGAATTCTCCCTTACCCTCAAGCTTAACCTCCCTTAACCTCTAGTTTAGTGCTTTTTACCTCTATTAGTAATTTATACTCGATGATGAACCTCGTAAGATCGGATTGATGAAGTGTAACCAGGCGGCTGATTTATGAAGCAATACTTATTAACTTCACTTAATACATTAATAATTGAG
>CAZAMI010000070.1:0-5892 GCA_964486465.1 uncultured Desulfurococcaceae archaeon
GGAGGTAGTAACTATTGAATAAGTTAAGGAAAGTAGTAATTTATATATGTAGGATGAAGAGGTACGGACAAAATATCCCAAGGCATCACATAGCTTCTTTAGCGATATGTGAAGTAATATCTGAAGTAGATATTGATGACATACCTAAACCATATAGAGAAATGTTAATTAGAAAGGGCGAGATAATTTTGACGAAACCGATCGCCATTATCGGGTTATCTATAAGCCTGAAGGAGGGTGAATACTTAAGGATGACTCTTAAGTAACTTACCTCACGTTATTTCTAAAACATCTCTTTATAAGTCCCTAAACGCTATCATTTAGAGGATTAAGAATACCATGACTAAGCAAAGAAGGAAGGAACCAGTAAGACTATCCTGGCTAGACATAGCCGCACTTATAGAGGCTATAAAGCAGGCTGAGAAGATAAAACCTAGTCAACAAGCTAAGCGTGACGTGTTTAAAAAATACGGCATATTAGGTACGGTTAAGGATCCACCTTTAACAGCTATTTTTTACAGAGTTATGAAAAGACAAGGGATAATTGATAAAGTGGTAACTGAGGTAACAGGTGCTAAGTCCCCTTTATTCTTAGATGAAAATCTAAGAGCTACATTGAGGTTGTTTATAGAATTAGAAATATTTAGTAAGAATGAAATTCGGTATGAAAGATTTAGCGAGGTAAGGAATAGAGTTTCATCATATTTATCAAAGAATGTTCACCCCTATGTCGGCATGTGGTTTTGGGAATTAATTGACAAATTAGAGAATTATAGGATAGAACCTAAAAATGAAAGTGAGAAGTTAATGTTTAAGTATATGTTACCATCCTGGTATATAGATAGGATAGTGAATCTTATAGGTAGGGATGAAGCTGAGAAACTATTTAAGGTGTTTAATTCAAGACCTCTAATAAGCATTAGGGTGAATACTTTAAAAGCTACAGTAGATGGGGTTATTAAAGCTCTTAAAAATGAAGGTAAGAAAGATTTAGAAGTATCTAAGGTGGTTCCAACAGTGATTAGATTTAAAGGTCCGTACAATTTCGATAAGTCAAAATTGTTTAAGGAAGGTAAGATAGTCATTCAGGAAGAGGCAGCTGCACTTGCTTCATTAATTCTAGATCCTAAACCTGGAGATGTTGTTGTTGACTTATGTGCTGCACCAGGTGGTAAGACTGAACACATGGCTGAGTTAATGAGAAACAAGGGTGTAATTCACGCGTTTGACGTTGATGAATTAAGGGTTAAGCGGATGGAAGAATTACTTAAGAGGGCAGGCATAAGTATAGTTAAGATATACTTAAGAGATGGACGGGAAGCTCCAAGAATATTAGGTGAAGGTATCGCGGACAAAGTCTTAGTAGATCCACCATGTTCATCAGATGGTACATTAATGAAGAATCCAGATCTTAGATGGAGACTAGTAGAGAGTGAGGTGCCTAAGATAGCACAGCTACAGTATGAACTACTTAAAGCTGCTATAAAACTTGCAAAGGTTGGTGCTAGAATACTCTATACGACATGTACACTACTTAAAGAACAGAATGAAGATGTTATAGCTAAGATACTTAAGAAGGAAGGTAAGAGAGTTAAGCTAGTACCTATAAAGGGACCATATGATCCTGGATTCATGAATGGGACTATGAGAGCTTGGCCTCATAAGCATAGAACTATAGGATTCTTCTACGCACTCTTAGAGAAGGTGAAGGAGTAGTGGGTTACTCTAAGATTCCTAGACATAAAATTATTAGAAATCCTGAATTTAAGGAGGTAATATATGATAAGAAGAGATGGAGAATCTTGAGGAGTTTAAGGGAGGAAGCTAAGAAAATCATGAGCATACTGCTTAAGTGCGGTTTAAAACCCATTACACACGGCTCCATAGCTAGAGGTGATGTGACTAGGGATAGTGATATAGACATAGTGATACCTTATGCTGTACAGCCTTACCTTATTGAATTATGTATAGAGAAGAGTGATTTGAAGATATACAGTAAGTACATAATAAGAGCAACACCTATAGCTACACCAAAGGCTTACATAGAGCTTGACATTTACGGTAGGAGAACAATATCGTTTCCATTAAGTAAGTTAAATACTAGGGAATGGGAGTTCTACAGATTTGGAGGGCTTATAACATATGAGGATTTAGTAAGAGAAAGAAGGGTGCCAGGAGTTAACAAGTCATTAGTACTGATAATTCCTACAGAGTTAGGGCATAAAGAGACACCAGTTATAGGTTATGAGGATTTTGCGGCTAGAATTTTAAATATATCTATTGATACAGTTCTTGAGAGAGTTAAGGTACTGACTAGAAGGGACGAACATGGTAGAACGGGAGTATTCCTTAAGTATTATTTAGGGAGTAACGAGAGTTTTGAGGAAGCTATTAACAGGCTTATTGAAATGGGTAAGTTAGATATTCAATAATTACTTCTCTTAATCAACTTATATGCATTGATAAGTTTATTAAGTACCATGGCATCATACCCTGCTAATAAGCATTTAACGCTTAATAAATCGTCTATAGGGAAGTCTTCAAGAGGTGTTCCATCACATAGGGATGCTCTAGTACCTAATGTATGTGCTATTCTATAGGCGGCTGCAATATCCACATTCCTTATCTTTGCTCTTAAATCAACTAATGCTTCAGCTCTCCCTAGACCTACATATATCATTTCAAGAGCGACGCTTCCTAAAGATCTTAAGGCGGCTTTAGATCCTCTAATCCTCCAATAAGCAGGAATTATATCGTATGCTTCAGGTTTTTCAAAGTAACCGAATACCACATTTTTAGGTCTCCTTAATCTAATAGCCTTAAAGCCGTCTATAAGTACTTCACCATTATAGTATTCGTACGTAGTTCTCCTAAAAACATCAGCTACTACAGCTAGCACTTCATCCTTTACTCTAGTGCCATCTCTTCTATACCTAGCCACCCCTATACTTACAGCAACCCAAGGTATTCCTACATCATAGTTTGTACTACCATCTACAGGATCGATTATCACAACCCACTTAATGTCACCATACCTTCTCGCACCTAATTCCTCACTAACTATCAATACATTATCATTAAATACACTCCTAACTCCTTTAACTATTATATCTTCACTAATTTTATCAAACTCCTTAGTCACATCACCTGAAGCACCTACACCTATGACCTTGCTACTTGTATTACCTTTTAATAGGTAGTTAATCACTTCATTGATAATACCCAAGATACCCAATCGTATTCTGTTAAGATCCATAGATTTCCCTACAAATTACATGTTCTTAAGCATTAATAAGGAATCTAACACTTAATCAATATGTTAAAATCATACCTTCCTCATTTCAGTGATACCTTCGTAATACTATTAAGTAAAGCCATGCAAGTATTATTGAGTTATATCTTGAGTCATTACTCATAGATTCTTAAGAGCTATAATAGGGGAGAGTTGCATGAAAGTAAAGGTTTATACGGGTAATAACGAGTAGGTAGCGGGAGTGAACTGAATGGTTCGAAAGCACTTCAAAGACCACGATCCATGGAATCCTAGCAGAGAGGAAGAGGAGTTTTGGGAAGAATTTGAGGAGGGATATAGTTTCTATAGATATTATTCAAATGAGCCATTAATTGATGTGAGAGATGAAGGTAATAAAATTAAGATAATACTGGAAGCAAGTGGTTCAAGAGAAAGGGATGTGAGAATTGAGAGGATAGCTTCAAGGTATGTAGATATAAGCTTAAAACATAAGGGTAGATTAGTTAGAAAACGCATTGAAATTCGAAGTAGGATAAAGAGTGCTTACCTACTTAAAATTAAGAATGGTGTTGCCCAGATAATTATCGAAAAAGCTTAAATGCAGTAATTACTCACACTTAATGCCTAACTCCTTACATATCTTCATATAGAACCTTCTCCACCATTCAGCAATAGACTTAGAAAACTCACTACTGAATCTCTCCATCCATTCCTTTACGCTAAGCTCCGATGCTATCGATGATATTAAGTCCATAGTTTTACTTCCTTCCCACGGTTCAGGCACAGCCTTAGCCTTTATCGCATATTCAGCAATCTTCTTATAATATATCTTAGCATGGTTATCTAAGTCTACATCAACCCCAAGTAACTCCTTATACAATGATCGTAGTACCTTTTCAGCCCATCTCCTGTGAAATCTACATATGCCCGCGTTATCTATTTCATATTCCTTAATAGCTCTTAGTAAGGACGAAGCAGCAAAGTCTTCAGGTTCCATAAATGTTGGCGTATAGTTAGTCCAGTACCTACCTAGCATAAATAAAGGTGCTATCATACCTGGAGTCCAATAATAATTTGGCGTCATGTAACCTTCATTACCTAATGGTACATAAACTACTAGATCCTCAAACCTTACACCCCTAACCCTTACTCTATCTGAGAACATCTTATCAAGTTCCTTAGCAGCAACTCTAATACCTTTTTCTGCGATTATTCTTAGAACGCTACTCTTCTTACCTACTAACCCTTTAATTATGTCCATTGCTAAGGTAGCATTATGTTTTGAGTAATGCTGCCTAAATTCTAGTGGGTTAAAGTAAGGTTTAGAGCTTAAACCGACATCCTCAGGCTTCAATAAACCTCTCTCAATAGCATCGAATATCCAGGAGACTATGTGACCCGTTTCGATAGCATCAAGCCCTAATTCATCAACAAGGTCAACAAGTTCACGAACAAGTTCAAGATCGAAAACCCCGATCATAGGTCCTAGACCATTGAATGGCTCATAATCAACCTTTTTACCTCTCCATACCTTCTTACACGCTGCTACACAGGGTTCACCACATGTATACCAACTCTTGGTTTTCATGAAGACCTCTTCATTAAAAGGTCTCCAGAAATGAGTAATTATCATATCATGAATTCTCATTCTCATATACTTAGATAAGTAAATCATATTAAACCCAAATACTGGGACTAAATCCTTGTAGTGCGGATAGTTTACACCAAAAGTACCTCCTGTTCCCATCTTCTTATCGAACCTATACTTAACTGTAGCTGAGACTATAGCATCAACGTATGACTTACCTAAAACTCTTTTACTTATTTCATTGATTAAGCTTAAGTCGTTAATTCTCGGATTAATCTTAGATGGTTTAAACTTGCCACCAGCAACTACAGCTACTACGTTATGTGCCTTAAAGAGTACACTACCGCCACCACCCCTGGCAGCTGAATCCTCAGAACCTAACGCTAACGTCTTTTTATTAATATCAAAGTCTATCGAGAATATTGCTCCGAAGACCGTATTTAAGGCAGCAGGACCTACAACGAGTGCTCTCGCATTATTCTCCTTAATGAAAGACCAGTACTCATTTAGTAAATAAAGTGTTAAAGCGTAGGTACCCTTCTTATTCCTATATCCCTCATAGATATTAAGTAGTTCTTTAATACTTAATTCCTTGAACATTACATTTATATTACCGTTCTCATCACCTTTCACCAAAATTATCGTTGGGTTTCCAGACTTACCCTCTATTACTAAGGCATCAACACCTATACCCATGAATTTGTAAGCAGCACCACCTAACGCACTAACATGTAATGCTTTAGTGAGAGGGCTTCTAAATACTATGATTAACCTATGCGTACCTATTAACTTACCTCCAGTGAAGGGGCCTTTACCTATAACTACAACGTTTTTATCACTAAATACATCATATTTCCAGCTTTCATAAACATTCATGTGAAGTTTAATACCAAGATCTATGGGTCCTAAAATCTCCGGTGCTTCAAATTCTTTCACTTTATGAGACTTATTGTTCATGTTTATCATTAGTGCCCTATATACATATTTACTCATTAGCAAGTCACCACTTCTCTTTACAAAGCTTATAGATGGGAGGGTAATTAATCTTACT
>CAZAMI010000071.1:0-5879 GCA_964486465.1 uncultured Desulfurococcaceae archaeon
TCCTCAACCAGTTCTTGGTAGAAATCCTTGGGTGGTTCTTGAAAAGCTACCATGACTTTTACTCCATAAGCCTTGAATAGTTCTTCAAGGTATTTGAATCCAAACCTTGTCAATCTATCTCTATAAACTACCAGTAGTACATCGAACTCGTGTCTCTTAGCCATATCTACTAGCTTCCATAGCCCCCTCCTATCCTCTTTAAGACCACTAGCAATATCTTTAACAACTGCTACTAGCTCCCAGTTATTTTGCTCTACATACTTCTTTAGTGCTTCCACTTGATTCTCTAACTCTCTCTTCTGGTTAGCTCTACTTACACGGGCATAAATAACGGCACGAGCTACTCTAGGAGTCTTTATCTCTTCTACAGGCTGTCCGAGAAGACGTTTAATCTCGCTCTCAGGTATTCTCCACTTACCACCAATATTAATAGCTTTTATTTTACCTTCTTTAATCCATCTACGGAGAGTACGATTAGCAATGCCGAGGATTTCGCAAACCTCCCTAGTACTGTAATGACGTTCCACTTTCCTTCCCTAGAATAAAAAGACCTTCACAGACCTATAAAAACCTTTATCTCAGAAACCTGTCGCCTACCTAATTAATAACGGTAGTTCAGTACAAGCTAATGCAATACCTTCAGCACACTCACTTTTCAATTTCCTTATCACATCGATTACTGCTTCCCTAGACTCCCTCTTAATCACCCCCTTAACGAGTTCTTCATAAATTACTCTATTAATTAGGTCTACATCCGCACCCCTCGGAAGTACTACTTTTATGACATACTTACTTAAACCCTTAACGTAGAAATTATGAGTCAATGTTACCTTAGTACCTAATAGACCCACAATTTTAACACAATCTCTTAATAACTCCTCAGCTAGTGCATCAATTATGCTGATTAGCGGTATTGGTGATTTAGTAACTAACTCATCGAAGAATATATGTGGTGTATTAGCGGATATTAGCGCGAAGTCAGCACCAGCTCTATGTAATGCCTCAATAGCTCCAAGTATTATGTTGAAAGCATTATTACTCCTACCCTCCATTAAGGCCTTAGTGAATTTCTCGAAATTCACGCTATAGATTATCACATCAGGGTAGCCCTCACTCTTAAACCTCCTTCTATACTCCTTAACTATGGTTCTGTAGTATAGGATTGTAGATTCAGGACTTAAGCCACCAACTATACCTATCTTCCTCAATTTAAATCCCAAGACAATACCGATTAAGGCCTTAATTACTTACGAATGGTAATTAATTTGTCATTAATTATTAGTCTAGCTAATTCTATGAAGCCCTTATAGCTTGGGTTCTCTAGAACTAGGTCTGCTACCTTCTTTAATTCTTCATCAGCATTACTAACAGCTACACCTATACCTGCCTCCCTAACTAGGTCTATATCGACTAAGCTATCACCTATCGCTACGACCTCCTCCCTCTTAACCCCTATTTTCTTCATAACATATCTTAACGCTTTACCTTTATCCACATCAGCGGGTGTTAAGTGTATTGCGTAACCACTAAACGTTACTCTTACCCACTCATACCTACTCTCAACATACTCCTTAACAATCCTGAATACTTCTCTAGCCTTATCACGATGATTAACCTTAACCATTAAGGCACAGTCATGTAATCTAAAATCGTTCTGCCAGCTATTCTCGACGTAATCACCTAACTTCTGTAGCACCTCCTCAAGTATGTCACGTGCTGAGTACTTAGTTAGTGATTCGTAGGACTCATTAATGAATACTAAAGCACCATTCTCAGCGATTACAGGACCTCTAAGTCCTAGATACCTCCTAAGACCAACAATTATGGGTAATGCGTTAGCTGATACAAGGGATACTAGTACACCATAATCTTCAAGTCTTCTCATGAATTCTATAGCCTCTATAGGTATGAATTCAGATGACCTATCAATGGTTAGTGTACCATCGATGTCAGTAGCTAATAACTTGATCTTCATCTACATCACCTAAACCTAACCTAGGATTAACACATCATTTAATAGGTTTTAAGCGTTCCTAGACAATATTACCTGCCATAACTGACTACATAATAAGTCATGGTCTCACACCTCACCATATAAGGTTTTAAGTATTCAAGACCTATCCTACAAGGTATAGGTGCTTCTATCTTGGTAGATAGATTCGTAATTACCTCAATACTCGTAACCATCACCGTAATAGCGACATTCTATATGTCAGTTATGGTGCTGTATGAGAGGTCACTAAGTACTGATATAACACTAAACGTAAACTTAGTATTTACTGAATCAATTACTAACGTAAGTATTGAGCCTAGCGAGATTAAACTTAATGTATTAATAAATTCATCATCGGGTATTTTCGAATATAAGAGACTAGCTAGCCTCAAAATAACGGATAGTAGCCCTAAAGAGATTACATTAAAGCTTAAGAGAATGGATGTATCTAGCTTTAATGTTAATGCATTACCGATAAGACTCGAATTAGTGATATCTGATCATGGAGGTTCATCAATAATTAATATACCGATTAATAACTTAGCATTTAATGGATATCTCAGAAAAACCGTAACCTTAAGTCCTGGTACTTACGATATTTCACTAACCATTAGTTGGAGTAATTTCCACGGTCTTGGATACCTAGACTTAGGGTATACTTACGTTTTAGAGGTTAGTGAGTAGTTTACGTTAATGTCGTAGTGAGTACTCATATTAGTGTAGTTCATTAATATTTCTTGGTGGTTTGTCTTGGGTAAGGTATTTCTATCTGTAGATGCTGAGGGCTTGCCATTCATAGTTAATCCGTTACAATTAACTCCTGGTGGTAGGCTTTTTCATGAATTAAGAGAGGTCATGACGAAGGTAGTTAGTAGCGTTTCTGAAGCCTTAATTGAGTTAGGTAATGAAGTCATTGTCGCTGATAGTCATGGCTTCATGACTAATCTAGACCCCATGAAACTACCTAGTAAGGTAAGGGTTGTTAGGGGATTTCCTAGACCTCTATCAATGGTCTACGGTGGTAAGGGCTGTGATTACGCCTTACTCATAGGTTATCACTCAGGTGCTGGTAGGGCTTCAACATTAGCTCATACATACTCTAGTAGGGTAGTTCATAGATTATTAATTAATGATATAGATGCTTCAGAGTACGTAATCAATGCTTTACTCCTAGGTGAGTGGGGTGTTCCTGTGGCTTTAGTTGCGGGTAGTGCTGAACTTGAGAATGAGGTACGTAAGTTTACGCCATGGGCTGTATGGATACCCTTAAGTGAGCCTGCAGGCTATATGGCGTCAATGTCTAAGTCAATAGAGGACGTCATTAGTGACTTAAGGAATGGTGTTAGGGAGGCTGATAAGAGGTTTAGAACTGGTGAGGTTAAACCGTTAAGAATGAGTTGGGATAAGGTTAAGTTATGTGTTGAACTCATATATCCACTATATGCTGAAGCAGTATCACTAATACCTGGTGTTAGGAGAGTTAATGGTAGGACTGTATGCTATGACTGTAAGAGCGTGGAAGAGGCTTATAGAGTATTTGAGGCAATAATCTTCACCGCTGGATTCACCGCATATATGCAGGAGCTGATGAGGAGATAATAAATGGGGTTTATTATTCAACATTTAAGCCTTACAAACCTGTATTCTACCGAGGTGGAATATGCCAATAAGGATTAGGGTTAGGTATTTAGGTGTTTTAAGGGATTACCTAGGTGTTTTTGAGGATATTCTAGAGTTTGATGATGGTGAGTACAGCATTAAGTATGTACTAGATGCTGTTAGGGACTTGAGGCCTAAGTATAGAAGGATAGAGTCAATGCTGCCAATGGTGTGGATGTACATTAACGGTAAGCAGGTCTTACCATCATCTAAGGTTAGGGTTAATGATGGTGATGAAATAGCGTTAATGCCTACATTACATGAGGGTGGTTAGTGGAACCACTAATGCTTAAACATTAATGCCGTAATTATTGATGTTAATATTAATGAAGCCCCAACCATCTGTATTGGCGTGAATAATTCATTAAGTATTACATATGCAAAGATAGCTGCTGATACTGGTTCTAAGAGGTAGGTTATTGCTGCAACTGATGGTATTATATATCTTTGACCGTAGACTTGTAGAGCAAATGCTGCATTACTACAGACTAACGCTAAATAGACTATCAATAACATAGTGCTAACACTCACAACATCTAAACCATCAATTAGGTCGGGGACTATGAATATCACTGCTGGCATCATTTCAAAGAACGTAAACACTAACGGGTCACTACCACTATACTTACCAACAATTATTACTTGAGCTGCCCACATGAATGAGCCAAGAAGTACTAACATATCACCTAAGCTTAAGCCTCCAGTAGGTGTCGTTAGGAAGTAAAGCCCAGTAATTGATAGAGTTAGTGATAAAGCTAAACTTAAGCCATACCTCCTAAGTATTAAGCCCTCATACACATGAACAAAGACCGTATTCAAGCCCGTTATGAACGCTGAGTTAGACGCTGTAGTGTACCGGGTACCTAGTCCTTGAAGCCATAAGCCTAGAGCGTAAGCTAAGCCAGCGAGTAGACCTCCCTTAATGGCTAATTCGTTAATCCTACCCCTCCTATAAGCATAGATTAAGTACGGTGTTAGTCCTGCTATAGCTACTACACTTCTAATCCATGTGTATGCGTAACTACTTATACTACCAACTATTATCTTTATGGCCGGGAATGATGAGCCCCAAAGTATTGATGTCGTTATTAGTGCTAGAGCTCCTTTAATCCTCTCATTACTCATTTAACTCCCTTCTTCCTCGATAGCTTACGGTAAGCTACTGAGTAATCGTAAATGTACTTTAGTGCCTTAGCAGCTTCAACGGGATCTTTAAAGCTCGGTATACCTATCCTTGAAGCCATAACTAACCTCTTAGATGCGTAAGCACCTCCGGGACCCGCGAACACTATTGGTTTTTCAGACCTACCCATACTCTCTAATATCTTAATTAACTCATCAGCATCTAGTGCTGGTGACTGCATGAGTGCTATGACCATAACCATGTCCACATTCTCATCCCTTAGTACGGAGTTTATTGCGAGTTCGTACCTATTAGCTGGTGCATCACCAAGTATGTCTACGGGGTTTAGTGGTGAAGCTGTTGGCGGTAACTTACTCTTTAACTCCTCAATAGTCCCCTTACTTAATTCAGCTATCCTTAAGCCTAGGGACTCTATGGAGTCAGTAGCGAGTACTCCAGCACCACCACCGTTAGTTACTATGGCTACGTTAGGACCTCTAGATCTAGCACCATATCTTAACGCCTTAATAGCTATGAGTAGTTCGTGGAGATCATCAACTATTAGTGCGCCTGACTGCTTAAGAGCACCCTTATAGACTTCATAAGCACCAGCTAAGCTACCAGTATGTGATGCTACAGCCCTCATACCCTTCTCACTCTTACCTGCCTTAAGCACTATGACGGGCTTGTTAGCACGTATAGCCTTACGTACGGCCTCAACAAATCTCCTACCGTCCCTCACACCCTCAATATATGCTGCAATAATCTCAGTTCTCGGATCCTCAGCTAAGTAGCTAATTAGATCAGCTTCATCAACATCAGCAGCATTACCGTAGCTAATAAACTTACTAAGACCTATACCCTCCTCCTTAAGCCAGTCAAGGAGTGCCGCACCTAAGGCACCACTTTGAGAAATGAATGCTACATTACCAGGCTCAGGCTTACCCTGCCTATCACTTGGGTTAAATATCGTGTCAAGACCTGTATGTGCGTCATATACTCCAAGGCAGTTTGGCCCTATTAACCTCATACTGTGCTTTCTAACCACGCTAACTAATTCCTCCTCAAGCTTAGCACCCTCAGGTCCAACCTCCCTAAAACCGG
>CAZAMI010000072.1:0-5656 GCA_964486465.1 uncultured Desulfurococcaceae archaeon
GAGAGTTATTAGTGAGTTAATTGGTGGCGGTAATGTTAAGTTGAAAGCTGGTGCTATAGCTGGTATTGAGTTATCAGAGCTAAGTAAAGGTAAGGGTGTGTTGAGATTCATAATTACGCCTGAAATAGCTAGAAAATGTTTTAGTTAGTTACTTGACCACCTCATACCTCATATTTTTAAACCCACCACGGACTATTATGGTCTTGAATAAATTATTGATGGGATCTAATGCGGGTATGCATAACCACTTACTAAGCCTTAAACGTAGTAGTATGTTTATTGAGAACTCATCTCTCTCAATACCTAACTCAGCATCAACTTCACTACATGCCTCTAAATCCTTCTTTAACTCCCTAAACGTACTCCACCTATCAGCTCTCCTTAACACATCACCTAACTTACTAATGAAATCCTCAACCTTACCACTAAGACGTTCAGTAAAGGCTACGAGTGATGTAAACTCGCAAGTTAGGTTGCCACTACTATTGAACTCTACGTATACATCATCAACCCACTTAAACCTCTTAGAGTTTAAAGTGAAGTATGCCCAGAAACTACTTAAGTCATTACTCCAACCCATATCTTCAAGTATTAAGCCATCACTAACGCCCAACCTTCTCCTTATCTCGCTCACAAAGTCATTAGCTATATCACCAAGCCTTAATAACTCATCAAGTGCTAAGACAAACCTCTTAAACCTACTACTAGTAATCTCAGTAAGTTCATCACTACGTGTTAAAACTATGTCTAAATAATCACTGACAACATCAGTAATAGCCTTAATAAGCCTTTCACTACTAATACCTAACTCACTACTTAAACCATCAATGATTTTAGCCACGTTAGAGCTAAGCCTAGTAACTATCCTAACTTTTTCCTCTCTACTCAAACTAGACACCATAGATAGTTAGCGTAAGTCTTTTTATCTTGGAGTATTGAACAATGTTTTAATTGATGTGAGTCTAAGTAAATAGTGTTTAGTATCTCGAATAGAATATCGAACCTTGTTTAAGATTTTTAAGTGCCGAACTACACAGTTAACTACTGGTAACCTGTTTGAGATTCGTACTTAAGTATTCGAGATGTACACTATGTGGTGAAGATGTACCAGCACTTTACGATCCTGAAACTGATAGGATTGAGATATACTTACCAGTAATTAGTAAATTTTATAGAGGTGATAAAGTGGTTGATGCGTTAGTTAAGATAATAAATCATGAGGTTATGCATTACGTATTTAAGAAGTTATTAGGTGAACCAACACCTAAACGTGTTGAGGTTGAACATAAAGTTATGAGGGATATGGGTATTGATTGAATCACCCCTCGGGACTCCTCATCACCATACATCAGGGGGGGTGGGGGGCTCAAAGGCTCATTACAGGGCTACCTACTCCACACATTATTCTTTTTACAGCCTTAAAATACCGTATACTCTTTAGGAGGTAGTACTGTTGAGTATAGAATTGATTAATGAGTTAGTTGAATATTCAAGGTCCTGCTTACCGAGGAGTAGTGTTGCTAAGTTAGCTAAGATTAGTAAGCAGATTATCAGAGGTAAATTTGCGAGTGATGAGGACTTATACATATCGTTACCTGATGATAACGTACTCATACTACCCATAAGTCAGCTACCTGAGGTATGGCTAAATATTTTACACATATACTGCTTCAAGGACTATACACCAAGTATTGAATTTATACCTAAGCCTAGGTGGGTCGTTATTGATTTAGGGGCTTACATAGGCATCTATACCTTATATGCCTTAGGCTTAATGGGCTGGAATGGTACCGTACTAGCTGTTGAACCGAACCCTCTAGCAGTTCAGTATTTAAGAATGAACATAGATATTAACGGATTAAGTGATAGTGTAATTATAGAGCCCATAGCTATTACTTCTAATACAGGATATACTGAGCTCTATGTGAGTGAGTATTGGGGTACATCAACACTATTTAAAGATTACCTAAAAAGGTACGGCTACAAATTTAGGAAGCATAAAGTTAGGACTTTAAAAGTAGATGAGTTAGTGAGAAAGTATAACCTAAGTAAGATTGATTTAATGAAGATAGATGTTGAAGGTAGTGAGGAACTCATAGTTAATGATTTATGGAGAACATTAAGACATACATTAGTAGAGAAGATAGTAATTGAAGTTCATAGACATGTGAGCAGTACCTACAACTTAATGTTAAAGCTGAGAAGTCTAAATTATGAAGTATGGGTAAGGGACCTAGGTCTTGAAAATCAATTGTTTATTTACGCAATAAAATATTAAGTATGCCTCTTAACGTATGGTACACCATTCACTAAATATATTCTTATCATGTTATCTTCTTCAAGCCATGTTAAATACGAACTTATTGCTGATCTTAGTAGCATGTATTGACCTAGGGTAAATATCTTAATATTGAACTTCGCCATTAACTTGTTTAGTAGGTCGTTTAGAGGTAATGCCTCCATCTCGAGTAAATTCATTATTTCGTTCCTTACAGACATTATTGAGCTTAAATTCTCATCTATGAGTTTTAATAACTCTACACGATTAAGTATCCCGCCATGTGATGGTATAAAGACCTCATATCTAGTACTTAGTTCTCTAACCTTCTCGATACTTTTAACTGCCTCACTAACGTTTAAGTGGTAAGGTATTACATACTTATTAAGAACTTCCTTAGGGAATAATGTATCGGCTATAAACAATACTCTATCAACTCCTAAACCTATCATACCTAATGAGTGTCCAGGTAACTCAACTACTTCTAAGTGTACCTCAGTCAATAATTCATCAATATCCTTAGTCGGTGAGGGTTTAGCACAATAAAGTTTTGACCTCAATTCTCTTGGTGGGTATGCACTATATAAGTAAAGTGGTTCCAGGATCGGGTTCTCAATGAAGGGCCTCTCAGCACGTGATGCATAAATATTAATTCCTAACCTCTTATATATGAATGCATTACCACCTATGTGATCAGCATGCGAGTGAGTATTTACTAAAGCTCTAATCTTGAATCCCGATTTTACTAAAGTATTAACTATCTTCCTACCACTATCGTCATCAATACCTGAATCTATAATCAAGCATTCACGGTCATCAATCACTATGATCCCTATATTGGTCCTTCCCGGAATTAAGAGTACGTTTCCCGAGATCTTCCTCAACAAATTAGCACCGCCCATATATGTGCCCTAGAGAACTTTAAGTATATGACTTAGCAAGCTTCACCTTACCTTTTGGAAAGTGCATGTTATGTAGGTTACGTAGGTAATTATTATTGAAACTAACTCAGGTAGTGCAGCACCCTTAGGTATGTTTAGAGTAAGGTGCGTATACCATAATAGAGTACTAATGATTAAACCAGCTGCTAACCATGGAATTCTATAAGCTATCATGGAGTACGTGATATAGGTGGCTAATACCGTAAATAAAATTACCGATACCACGAAGTGGGTGTAACCAAAGGACTCATTAATAGTACCTACTAATATTAAAGATAGACCTATCATCGATATAAGGGAAGATTCTAGCAACTTAACGTACTTAGATATTAATACAGATTGTATGGCCATTAAGTAGCCACCTAAGACAAGACCTAAGTTAAAAATTATAGCACCTACCGAATTACTTGGATGCCCTAAATCACTTAATGCATTATTAACTACATTCCACCAACTAGACACGCTAATGGACACTAAAATAAATGGTATAGGCGTAAATGGTGAGTAAACCCTAATGAAGTACGTTAGAGTACTCACTTAAGGCACCTAAGGAAGACATCATCGATTAGACCTTAATATCTTTCTAATCATGCTTAATAATTCATATTCTGATGGTAGCCCTACAAATGCTAATTTACCATTAATAGCTATTGCAGGTACACTCATTACTGCATACTTATACGCGATGTCAGGGTTCTCGTAGAGCTCTATGACCTCACTCGTTAACTTACCTCTAACCATATATGATACATACGCGAACATATTAGCTGTTAGGACTGCGTATGGACAGTAAGGACATGTGGGTGTAACCATCACCTCAATATTGACTCTCTCATCACCTAACTCCTCAATTGCCTCCTTAACATCACTACTAAGCCCTATATCCTCCGTACCTATTCTTACTATGGTCTCAATGAATGAGTTGAGCTCCTCGCCTGAAGGTATACCTACATACTTTATGTAACCATTAAGAAGTAATATCGTAGGTACCCGATTAACATTAAAGAACTTAGCTAATGTCTTACCTTCACTCTCGTCTAATGAGTACTCACGTACCTTCATTAAGTCGGTCTTACCAGCAATTATTATTGCCTGTCTTAATGCTTCAGCTAGATTCATTGCAGGCTTACATGTTGAGCACTTAAAGCTCCTAACGAAGAAATACATAGTTACTGGCTTATGGATGCTCTTAAACAATCTAGCAATTTCAGCTATATCACTCTGCGATAAAGATATCTCAAACATCCAGCTCAAACTGTCATTAAAGTCTTCAGAGCTACTCACGCAAGCACCCAACACTAGACCTTAGTAAGCTTAAAAACATTAAATAAAACTAAATAGGCTGAGTTAAATGTTATAACTCTAAGGAATCACTAATTAAGTATAAATAAATAATATAGGGAGAAATTTAAATCACATCATTTAAAACACGATATGTATACGCAATACCTAAGAAAGCGTGAAGACCATACTAACTAAATAAGATGTATGAAGTCTAATTGATGACTGCTTACCCTAGCCTAATGGCTATTATGTATAATTAAGTTTTTATCAGTATGTCTTAAGATCACCGACACTTTACTACATAAGTGTTGTAGTATATTACGTAATTGGTAGGGAATGTGAGGTTCTCAAAGGTGACGTTAGCGTCTGTAATCTCTAAGATTATGGGTAAGGTAGGTAGTGGTAGGATAATAGTTAAGGGCATTAGTGTTAATACTCCCTTCATACTTGTAGTAGACATACTTAATTTAGCAATAACATCATGTACATTAAGGTTGGCTGATGAGTCGACAATAACTGGTGTTGACTGCCTTAATACGTTAGCAGACATTATATGTACTGAGTGTAATGCTGAAGTTGTTAAGAGTAAGGAAGTACGTATTAACGTAGAAGGTGTGATAGTAAGTGAAGTCCCTGAACATGTAAGGATCCTTAAACTTGATAAATGCACTGTGTTTAATCTACTTAGTGACTTACTCACTAATAATAAGGAATTCGTAAGTAGTATATTGAGACCTACAGTTCATATAGGTGGTAGTGCTGGAGTTCTCAAGGATGTTATGGATGATGTACGAAGAGTCGTTAGTGTAGGCACCTATTTACTATACCTGAGGTCAAGAGATGCAACTTATTATCTATTACTTAGGAATGGTAAGGTTGCTACAGCTATTAAGCAGGTAAGGAAAAGAGGCTTTGTCAGCATAGGTGCTGAAGTATTGAGAGAACTAACTTCCTTGAGCAATGAGCTAATAGCCTTAGCACTATATAAGGTTAATGTAATGAAGATACCCAAGATTATTAGAGATTTAATACTTAGATGCTGAAACACCGTTTGTCCCTACTGCTTCATTTTGTTTAAATCTATAGCATACTGTATCGGCGGTAGGGAGTCCCACCTCGCCTCGGTATCATTGGTTCATGGGTGGTGGTCGAG
>CAZAMI010000073.1:0-5619 GCA_964486465.1 uncultured Desulfurococcaceae archaeon
TAGATATCTAAACCTACATGAAAGGCTTAAAGATAGATGGCCTCAGTTAGCTAAGTCATTAAGTGAATTCGTTAAGAGAAAGGCAATTAAGACTATGGAATGTCCGCACTGTGGTGAGAAGCAGTACAAGATAAGGCTTGAGAAACCAACAACATTCATAGAGGAGGGTCCTTTAGGTAGGCTATGGCCTAATAAGATTAGGGAGTGGTTAGAGAGAATACCTAATAGAGATTTAAGAGTCTTAGGTTACGATCCTGAAGTTGCTAGACCTGAATGGATGATCATCACCGTACTACCAATACCACCAATTGCTGTTAGGCCATCAATACTTCTAGAAACCGGTATAAGATCTGAGGATGACTTAACCCACAAGCTAGTTGATATAATAAGGACTAACGAAAAATTAAGGGAGAGCATTAACTCAGGAGCTCCTGAAGTCATAGTTGAGGATCTTTGGGAGTTACTACAATATCACATAACAACATACATAGATAATGAAGTTCCTGGAGTACCGCCAGCTAAGAGAAGGTCTGGCATGCCTTTAAGGACGTTAGCACAAAGACTTAAGGGTAAGGAGGGTAGGTTTAGAGGTAACTTATCAGGTAAGAGAGTAGACTTCTCAGCTAGAACAGTAATCAGTCCTGATCCAAACTTAAGCATTAACGAGGTTGGAGTACCTATTGAGGTTGCAATGACATTAACAGTACCTGAGAGAGTTACATCATGGAATATAGAGGAGATGAGGAAGTACGTTCTTAATGGCCCCTATAAGTATCCAGGTGCTAACTACATTATAGATCCCAATGGTAGAAGGATAGACTTAAGATTTATTAAGGATCTGAAGGCAGTAGCTGAAAGCTTAAAACCTGATTACATAGTTGAGAGGCACTTAAAGGATGGCGATATAGTGCTATTTAATAGACAGCCATCACTTCATAGAATGTCAATAATGGCTCACGTAGTTAGGGTCCTACCAGGTAGAACATTTAGGTTACACCTAGCTGTCTGCCCACCATATAATGCTGACTTTGACGGTGACGAAATGAACCTTCACGTACCGCAAACTGTTGAGGCTAGAGCAGAAGCTAAGACGTTATTATTAGTACAGGAGCACATACTCTCACCAAGGTATGGAGGTCCGATAATTGGTGCTATACAGGACTACATAAGTGGTGCTTACCTACTCTCATCTAAGGTTACACTACTAACTAAGGACCAGGTATCAGACTTATTGGCAAGCATGAACTATGCTGGTGAGATACCTGAGCCAGCAATACTATCACCTATTAAGGCATGGACAGGTAAGCAAATCATTAGCTTACTACTACCTGAGGACTTTAACTTCACAGCTGAAGCTAAGATATCAAGTGGTGCATTAAAATGCACTAATGAAGAATGTTTCTGGGACTCATTCTTAGTGATAAAGAAGGGTAAGCTATTGCTTGGTGTGCTAGATAAAGCTACTATAGGTGCTCAACAACCAGAATCAATGCTTCACTTCTTAGTTAGGGAGTACGGTACAGACTTCGGTAGAGAGTTCATGGATAGAGCATTCAAGTTGTTCCTAAGATTTATAGAGATGAGGGGCTTCACTATGACGTTAAACGACATAACAATACCTGAGAGAGCTTATGAAGAGATTGGTGAAGTATTAAAGAAGGCTAGAGAACGTGTAAATGAATTAATTAAGCTATTCAAGGAGGGTAAGCTAGAACCAACACCTGGAAGAACTCTAGAAGAGAGTTTAGAGATAAAGATACTCGATACTCTATCAGCAGCTAGAGACGAGGCTGGAGAGGTAGCGGCTAAGTACCTTGACCCATTCAATAATGTATTCATAATGGCTAAGACAGGTGCTAGAGGTAGCACATTAAACATAACACAAATGGCTGCAATGCTTGGGCAGCAATCAATTAGAGGTCAGAGAATTCATAGAGGCTATAGAGACAGAACATTACCACACTTTAAGAGAGGTGACATAGGTCCTGAAGCAAGAGGATTCGTCATAAGATCTTTCGTTAAGGGCCTATCACCTATTGAGATGTTCTTCCACGCTGCTGGTGGTAGAGAGGGCTTAGTAGATACAGCAGTTAGGACGTCACAGAGTGGGTACATGCAGAGAAGATTGATTAATGCATTACAGGACTTAAGGGTTGAATATGACGGTACGGTCAGGTCAGCTTACGGGCATCTAATACAGTTTAAATATGGTGAGGACGGAGTTGATCCTAAGAACACTTCATTTGGTAAGGCTGTTAATATGAAGAGAATCATAGAGAAGCATGTAGGGTGGAAGAAGTGAGTAAATCAAAGAAAGGCACCGGAAGAAGTAGGAGGAAGAAAAAGGAGGCTAAAGAGCCTGAAAAGGTAAGTATTGAGGAAATTTTAAAGAAGATTAGAGAACCTGGGCTAATAGCTGATGAATTAATCCGGAAACTACCTCCTGAAGTACCTAATGTTATTAGGGGAATAATAAGACAGAGAATAATTGAGGCTATCGTAAGTGAAGGTGTTGAAAAAGCTGATGAATTATTGAGGATACTTAAGGAGCTTGAGGATAAGGCTTTAAGATTGGTAAGGATTAGTGAGGAGGTAAGGGATGTACTGCCTGAAGCAATATATAATCAATATTTAGAGGAAACATTTAAGACAATGCTTGAAGTAGACTTAAGCAATGAAGAATTAATCTCCATTAGGGATGACACCGTTAAAACATATTTAGAAGCATTAGTTGACCCAGGTGAGCCTGTAGGTACTGTTGCAGCGCAGTCGATAGGTGAGCCAGGTACCCAGATGACTCTAAGAACCTTCCACTTCGCTGGTGTTAGAGAGCTTAACGTAACCCTAGGATTACCTAGGCTTATAGAATTAGTAGATGCTAGGAAAACACCTGAAACCCCGATGATGAGGATATATCTTGAGGAGAACTATAAGTATAGTAGAGAGAAGGCCATAGAAATAGCTAGAAAGATTGAAATGACTAAACTAGAGAATATAGTTGAGTCTGTAGACATTGACCTAATTTCCATGCAGTTACTAATCAGACTTGATCCTGAAATGCTCAGTGATAAAGGTTTAACTAGGGACGACGTAATTAAGGTATTAACTAAGAGTAAAACACTAGCTGATAAGGTTAAGGCTGATCCTGATGACCCATATCTAGTACTTGTTGATATACCTAAGAACTACGACATAATAAAAGCTCAAAAATTTAGGGATAGGATATTGAGGATGAAACTTAAAGGAATAAAGGACATAAAGAAAGTTATACCTCAGAGAATGAGGGATCCAAAGACCGGTAAAGAGTACTACGTTTTAATAACTGATGGTACGAATTTAGAGGCTGTTCTTAAGGTTGAAGGTGTCGATTCAACAAGGACGATATCGAACAGCATTCACGAAATCGAGAATGTCCTTGGTATTGAGGCTGCTAGGGAGGCACTAATTAGGGAGATAATGAATACCTTGAGAGAACAAGGTTTAGACGTTGACATAAGGCACATAATGCTATTAGCAGATACCATGACATGGTCAGGTACGGTGAAACAAATAGGTAGGCATGGAGTAGCTGGAGAGAAGCCTAGCGTTTTAGCTAGGGCGGCTTTCGAAGTGACAGTAAAGCAGTTGTTCGACGCTAGTGCTAAGGGCGAGATAGACGCGATTAGAGGCGTTACAGAAAACGTTATTATAGGTCAGTTAGCACCTGTAGGTACAGCATTAGTCAAATTAAAGATGAACCCAACTAAGATTAAAAGCAATGAAATAAAAAGCAGTGAATCAAGTACTACGGGAGGTGCTACTCAGTGACGTATGAGAAAGAGGCTTTATCCTTAGAGAATGAGATAAAAACTCTATTAAAAACAGGTAAGGTAATCATTGGTGCTAAGAAATCTATAAAGGCCTTAAAACTAGGTAAAGCGAAAGCAATAATAATAGCTAATCTCATACCCAAGTATATAGAGGAGGACGTAAAGTATTATGCTAAGCTAGGAGGGATTAAAATTATAAGGTATAAGGGCTCAAGTTATGAATTGGGAACACTCTGCGGTAAGCCTTTCCCCATAACTACAATAGCCGTCCTAGACCCTGGTGAGTCTAGAATACTTGAGTTAGAGGGTTAAGAGCATGCCAGTAAGACTCACAAGTGAAGAGTTAAGGTTCATGGCTTTACTACATGACATTACTGGAGTTTCAGCTAGAGACTGTATTATAGACAATGAGAACAATAGTATAATATTCATAGTACCACCAGGTACTGCAGGAATAGCTGTTGGATCTAAGGGGCGTAATGTTAGGAGGTTATCCAAGATATTGGGAAAGAGGATAGAAATTGTTGAGTGGGCTGATGATTTAGAGAACTTCGTTAAGAATATATTTATCCCGGCAAGGGTATTAGGTATAACCCTTAATAAGACCCCTGATGGTAGGAGGATATTATACGTCAAGGTCGATCCCAGAGATAAGGGTATCGCAATAGGCAAGAACGGTAGAAACGTAAGTAAGGCTAAGCTAATACTAAGGAGGTACTTCAATATAGACGTAGTATCTGTTGTTTAAACCTAATAAGACTTATAAGGATGTTTGTAAAGCTAACTTACATAGGTGTAGAGATTGGCAGGTAAGAAATCACCTTCAGGAATTTACGCTGCTAGAAAGCTGAGGTTAAAGAGACTTAAGTTTAGATGGAGTCAAAGGGAGTTTAGAATAAGGATGTTGAGGTTAAAGGAGAAGTATGATCCCTTAGAAGGAGCACCCATGGCTAGGGGTATTGTATTAGAGAAGGTTGGTGTTGAGTCACGACAACCTAATTCAGCTCTACGTAAGTGTGTTAGAGTCCAATTAGTGAAGAATGGTAAGGTGGTGACAGCATTCGTTCCATATGATGGCGGTATAACATTCATCGATGAACACGATGAAGTCATAATCGCAGGCATAGGTGGTAGTAGGGGTAAGTCCATGGGTGACTTACCAGGAGTTAGGTATAAGGTAATAATGGTTAATGGAGTTTCCTTAGAGGCGCTAATTAAGGGTAAGAAGCAGAAGCCTGTTAGATAATTTACTGCAATTAATCACTCATCAACTTCGAAGTAGTCCTCATCTTCTTCAAGTTCCTTCGATATTCTTACGACTTCATCTGTTACGTATATGGGTTTATTAAACAATAGCGCTAGGAATATTGCGTGGCTCGGTATCATAATCTTCTTAATTCTCACACCATCAACTTCCAAGAATAAGCTGGCTCTATAAGTCATAGTTTTCTCATCAAAACCGTCAATAATGACCGTTCCTAAATGCCTACCTATACTTCTAAGTCTAGGTGATAGCATTATGAGTAACTCGTATATTGTCTCCCTATTATCAGGTCTGTATTCAAAGTATGTGTCCTCACTCCTTAACTTAGCTATGGCCCTAGTTATTTCTGGTGGTACGTTATAGAGTATAAAGTTATCGCCATTCTCTAAATAGCAATTAAGCAATCCTATCTCGAAGTCATTATCATCCCTAGTTATTATAGGCTCGATATCCACTATTCTAATGATGCTTCTTTGCATACCCCCTTACCACACACTACCAGGTATGCATAACTCTTAAAGTTTTTAGGAGTTATGCTATTCAAGG
>CAZAMI010000074.1:0-5550 GCA_964486465.1 uncultured Desulfurococcaceae archaeon
TGGTGCTAGGTTCTCACTAATAATTGCTGTAGGTGTGGTTGGTTTAGCATTACTAATTGGTATACCGATAGGGCTTGTTGCAGGATATTTGGGCGGCCGTATCGCTACAGTACTAATGAGGATAACGGATATGTTTCTAGCATTCCCACCATTACTTCTAGCCATAGCTCTAGCGGCTGCATTGGGTAGGGGGCTTGTGAATGTGATAATAGCATTAGCTATTTCTTGGTGGCCTTGGTATGCAAGGTTAATCTATGTCCAGGTTAATTCAATAAAGAATTTACCATATGTTGACGCTGCTAGGATTATAGGTCTAACACCTGTCAGGATAATGTTGAGACATGTCCTTCCTAATGCATTAACTCCTGTTACGGTTCAAGCAGCTCTTGACATGGGTTCAGCAATACTTGAGGCAGCTGGACTTAGTTTCTTAGGTGTTGGGGTTAAGCCGCCAATACCAGAGTGGGGTTTATTAGTAAGTGAGGGTTGGACATCAATTAATATTGCCTGGTGGATTAGCTTATTCCCTGGTTTAGCAATCCTAATTACCGTGATAGGATTTAACTTACTTGCTGATGCTGTACGTGAAGCCATGGATCCGAGATTAAGGAAGGCAATAATTATGAGGAGGGTGTGAACGTGATGCGCAATAATACAATCTTAGAAGTTAGAAACTTAAGCGTGAACTACATCACTCTCGAAGGAGTGATTAAGGCTGTAAGGAATTTATCGTTTAAGCTATATGAAGGGGAATCCTTATGTGTAGTAGGGGAGTCTGGTTCTGGAAAGTCAACCGTTGGATTAGCTATAATTAGGGCGTTACCGTCGAATGCCGTAATAGTTAATGGAGAAGTAATTCTCGAAGGTAAGGACTTGCTTAAATTGAGTGATGAGGTAATGTCACGAGAGATTAGGGGTAAGAAAGTATCAATGATATTTCAGGATCCTGCGGCAACATTTAATCCCTTATTCACTATAGGTCAAACACTTTCTGATGTAATAAAATATCATTTAGGGATCAAGGATAAGCGTGAGCTTAATAAACGTGTCATAAATATGTTACGTACTGTTGGTCTACCTGACCCCGAAAGGGTGGCTAGGTCTTACCCTCATGAATTAAGTGGAGGTATGCTTCAGAGAGCTGCTATTGCTGTAGCCCTCTCCACAAATCCGAGAGTTCTCATAGCTGATGAACCAACAACAATGCTTGATGTAACCCTTCAGGCACAAATACTCGATCTCCTAGCTAAGCTCAAGGAGGAGTTTAATCTATCAATGATATTCATCACACATAACTTAGGCGTGGCCGCAGAAGTATGTGATAGAGTGCTAGTCATGTATGCAGGAATAGCTTTTGAATTAGGTCGCTGTACTGATGTCTTACTAAATCCGTTACATCCGTATACCAGGAAATTGCTTGAATGTGTCCCTAGAGCTCATAGGAGGGTTGAGAAACTTAAGTATATACCTGGCATGTTACCAGATCCGAAAAACTTGCCTGCTGGTTGCCCGTTTGCACCTAGATGCGATGAAGCTATGGAGGTATGTAGGAAGTCATTACCTAAGCTAATAGAGGTCAAGCCGGGTCATAAAGTAGCCTGTCATAAATACTTATGAGGAGGTGAACATGCTTGAAACTCCTTGAAGTTGTTAACTTAAGAAAGTACTTCCCGATTAGGAGAGGCATACTAGGAAGAGTTGTTGGTTATGTGAAAGCAGTTGACGGTATATCATTTCACATTAGCGAGAATGAAGTCTTTTCACTAGTGGGAGAGTCGGGTTCTGGTAAGACCACTGTTGCTAGGTGTATACTAAGGCTCTATGAACCTACTGATGGAAGGATATTACTTGAGGGTAAGGACATAACTAAACTTAAAGGTAAGGATCTTAAGAGTTACCGAAGAAAAGTACAAGCAGTATTCCAAAATCCCTTCCTGTCACTCAATCCGAGAATGAGGATAGTAGATATAGTTGCTGAGCCCCTTCTAGCACATATGAAAATTAGTCGTGATGAGGCTAGGAGAGAAGCTGTTGAGCTACTTGAGAAGGTGGGATTATCTTCCTCATTAGCTAGGAGGTTTCCTAGTGATCTTAGTGGCGGGCAAGCACAGAGGGTAGCTATAGCTAGGGCTTTAGCACTCAAACCTAGACTCATAATCTTAGATGAACCAACGTCAGCGCTTGACGTGTCTGTACAGGCGCAAATACTCAATCTATTAGATGACCTAAGAAAGGAATTTAAGTTATCATACTTGTTAATATCCCATGACTTATCTGTTGTTAGATACATAAGCGATTACGTAGCAGTTATGTATTTAGGGAAAATAGTTGAGAGCGCACCAACAGAGAAGTTATTTAGTAATCCTTTACATCCATATACTAAAGCATTATTATCAGCAGTACCTGAACCAGATCCTAGACTTAAGAAGTTAAGAAAGAGGATATCACTACCTGGAGAACCACCAAGTGCTATAAATCCACCATCAGGTTGCAGACTACATCCTAGATGCCCATACGCTACTGAGAGATGTAGAAAGGAAGAACCAGAGTTAAAGCGCATGGGCGGTAATCACTACGTTAGATGCTGGCTCTTATAATCCCATTCTCAATGTAGAGGTCAACATAGTGATTTCAGTAAAAAATTTAATTGAGCTCATATACCTAACACTCAGGGTGTTGGGGCCCGTCGTCTAGCCTGGTTAGGACGCCGCCCTTACGAGGCGGAGGTCCGGGGTTCAAATCCCCGCGGGCCCACCAAAGTAAGTTTAGATACTTACCCATTACACTATATCTGCTTAACTCTAATTACATTACCTTCCAACCTTAATACAGGGCATACCTTACGTAACATGTTTTCATCCTTGAGTATCTTAATGAGTCTTCTTTCATGACTTCTTAGGACCTTGCTAACCATTCTTGGGTAGTATGTTAACGTGTCATCACATATGTAGTTATTCGTACATATCACTTTGTAGAAGATACTATCTAGGTGGTCTAAGCTTATTGGACCGTACTCCTCTACGTATTTGTATATCTCATACAATGTTGGCCTTAATGCTACCTCACCTTTCAATAAGTAGATACCACAACAATCAGGTGATGTGTGTATACTGTATAAGCCCTCCTTACATGTCGCGAAACTTACTCCAATGCGTTTTAATTCATTAGATAGGTTTATGTACTCACGTAGTAAGTCCTCTAGATCTATCTTAACTATTCCTGGCTTATTCATTAATGAGTATCGCTGTAAGCTTACCTTACCCTTAAGACCTAACATTCTTAATAGCTTATCCATATTGTTAGGTTCAAGCCTTAGACCTTCAGCAATTACGTGTTTAACATTTAAGTCCTTGAATACATTGACTAGCTCCCTAACATCGGGATAGGTACTTATGTATGGTATGAAGGGTGATAACCTAATGACTATAGGTAGATCTGTAGAAGCTATATCACTTAATGCTTTAAGTCTCTCACTTGGCAGTGGAGCATTTGCTTCAAGGAGTTTAGAGATAGAAACATTAATTGTAGTTATGGATACTTGAAGTATAGCTAGAGACCTATCTAATAATTTCTTAATTACATCATACCACGGCCTCTTAGTGTAGAGAATGCCTTTAGTGTTTATGATTATTGGGTATTCCCATTTAAGACATTCTTTGAGAATAGTTAGTGATGCTTTGACTTTAACTTCCAACGAATGGAAAGGGTCGGAGAGTGTTGATAATCTTAAGGGGATAGGTTTTAGTTGCTTCCTAATCACGGATCTCATAAATTTCTTAATTAAGGTTATTGCAGAGTCGTTAGTACTTACTGATAACGTTCTCCAATACCACTTACTATAACAATACCAACATCTAAAATTACAAGACGTGTAGGGTTCTGCTCTTAATAGGGAATAGCAGTACGGTGATATGTAATTACTGACGTTAATTACTAATGTTGAAGTCATAATTTAGAACCTACACTCCTTAGGATCGTATCTACGACCTTATGAATTACCTCAGCATAATTCTTAGGTAGCAATTTAATGTAGTCATTAATAGCCTTTAAGCACCCATCAATAATGTCCCTTACATCCCTATACCCTAAAACATCGTATCTTAAACCTTGAATATAGGTTGCTAAGTTATCGGATAACTTTATGAGTACTGCCTCAATAGTTCTTAATTCATTTAATTCCTTCAACTCCTCACTAAACTCGTTGAGCCCCAACTCTTCCAGAGCTACTAAATCAAGTTTATCAATACTTGGTACTCTATCTTTAACCCACTTAATAATATCGCCTTCAATTGCTTCAGGTATATCGTGTATTAGAGCTAATGTTAATACCTTATCTAAATTGATATGTAGACCATCCCTAATTAATGCCCTACCCATGAATAGCGCTAAGATAGCTACTAAGAATGAGTGTTCAGCAACGGTCTCAGCAATAGATGGTGGTACACCCCTTAACAACCATCCAGTCCTAGGTAGGTTACCTAAACTTACTATCTTCTTTACTGTTTCCTTCATGGAAATACCCTCCTTTCACTATTACTTACCCTAATAAATACCTCAACATATTTGTCAAGACTACTAGTCAGTATTTTAGGTCTTAATACTGCCTCGATCTGGAATAGACCTGCGTAATCGTTCATTACTACATCGATTCTAGCAGGTCTATCGATACCTTTACTCAGGTAAACTTTCTTAACACTTAATGCAGATACTGCATGCATATCCAACTTACCTAGCTTATAAGGTATTCTAGCTCTACCCTCAGCCATATCCGTACCATCAGCTATTTTAACAACACCTGCTTCCATAGTTAACGCTTGCACAGAGGCTTCAGTAGCGTATATTGCATGCATTATTTCCTGCCTTAATGCTACTAACCTTCTTTTATCATCACTGAGGATTATTTCCGGCAGTAATCTATCAAGTATGTCTTTAGCTAGTAAGGCACCTAATAATTCATGATTATCTCTATGTATAGCATTGCCTATGTCATGAAGATATGAAGCCATCAAGACAACTAATTTTGCCTCATCAACGCTTCGAGCAGTTCCGTTAACTACTGTAGTAGGTCTTAAACCAGCACTTAATAATAACTCAAAAAGCTCTAGAGATGACCCAGCAACTATTCTGGAGTGAACTATTCCATGATCATTATATTTAAGTCTACTTACAGCCATAACATTAGACATGCTTATGAGCTCCTGAACTTCTTCATCATTTTCTAAGAGATTATATGCTCTAAGGAGTAATTCTGAACCCCTAACATGCTTATAGACCAAGTCAGGACTTACCACGATCATTAATCACACACTATATACTTTTAGGCTCCGAGCTTAAGTTAATATATCATAATCGCGTATGAAATCCTTCACATACTATACTAGTATTTAAAGCCTCGAAGTCCTTTAAATTATGGATGATGAGGAAGAGCCGAGATGACTTGATGAATTAATTATCCTCAACTGACTTAATAGACCTAAGTTAAGGTTTTAGCGTATCAAATATCACTTATTTGGATGACCGGAGTTACCGGCGCTGAGACGTGATGAGCCT
>CAZAMI010000075.1:0-5342 GCA_964486465.1 uncultured Desulfurococcaceae archaeon
GTTCTGCTTTAAGTAATGCACTAATCATTGCGGTATTAGTTATTGCTCTACCTAAAATCTCTATTGCAATCTTAGTTGCAGGTACTGTATAGACCTTATACTCGCCCTCCTTAACACTTAAACCCCTATATACGTCCTCCTTCCTACCTTCAAAATTAATGACTATTTTACCGTTCTTCTTTAATCCTTCAATAACATTTACTGAACCCAGCAATGTAGGATCGAGAACTACTACAATGTCAGGCTCGTAGATCATACTATGTATTTCTATAGGTTCATCACTAATCCTCGTGAATGCCATTAGTGGCGCACCAGACCTCTCAGGACCGAATGTTGGAAAGCTCTGAACGTGCTTTCCTTCAAGCATGGCCGCCATAGCTAAAATGTTGGAGGCGGTCCAAACGCCTTGCCCTCCCCTACCATGCCATCTGATCTCGATGAGCAAGAATTACCACCTATTACTAATAAGGAGGTTATATTATAAAGTTATCACAGAATCAGTGTTAGGTAGCGACTTAACCTAAAGTACTTACTCTATATAGAGTTAATCAGTAAGTATATGAGATAAGTTAAGCATTACTGCTACTCTATACCATAATAAGGTGTGTATGTTGAGCCTTGAATTAATTCCTTAACGAGCTTTATGTATTTCTTAGCTAACGTTGTATTCATTCTTCTCTCACCCTTACGTATTTCAACCTCAAATATATCTGGTTGCAGTGAATCAGTGGATTCTATTAAGGAACCATCCCTTCCTATAACGAATGATGGCTGTTGTGCTCCATCCTCTAAGTAACCGCCAACACCAATTATTGGTAATCTATTCTCTCTAGCCCTAACCATGGAGAGTGAAAGGGTTAATGATGGATCTCTATACGTTAGTGTAGGTAGCTGCACAACCACAGCGGCATCACCTCCCTTAAGCACGCATGCCCTAAACAGCTCAGGTATTTCCAGGTCATCAAGTATTATAAAGCATAGGTTTATATTCTCAATATTTATGAGTTCTAAGTCATTACCTCCACTAATTACGTTATTTATTGAAGTTATCGTCTTACCCTTATGAATAGGTCCACCTATCGGGGGAATTATAATATTAGTTATGTATATCTTATTGCCTGCCCTCCTAAGGACGGGAGTTAAGATAACTATTTTGCCATACTTCCTTGTGAGGGCGTTAATCTTCGATAACAATATATTTAAATGATTTCTATAGCTATTGTATCTTCTCCTACCATAAATAAAGTCACGTAAAGGCGTTACTAAGGCTGGTAGTATTACCGCTATAGCGTTACTGCGTGATATCTCCTTTAATGATTCTGAAGTCATAGCTATATACTCCTTAATCGAAGTACCAAGGTTTATTCTCACAACAGCTAACGAGATAACTTTCTCTCCACTACTTCTCAAGACCTAACACCTGGTATTCCGACTTCCGATTCTAATTCTACGAATAACTCCTTAATAATGTCACTGTATCTTGCCCTACCCTCTTCAACCTCTTTCATCTTCCTCTCAAGAAGCCTGGTTCTCTCCTCACTGACAAGTCTACCGTACTGTTTAACTAAGTAATCATACACCACTCTACCTAGGAGTGAGGGTACTATACCCTCGCCTTTCTTTATCTGTGTTACATACCTCCTCTTGAATAACGTATCTATTATTTTAGCGTAAGTACTTGGTCTACCAATTTCACGCTCCTTCATTAATCTAACAAGTGAGGCCTCAGTATGTAAGGGCTTCTCAGACCTATCGTAAATTCTGAATTCTTTAATTAGAACGTAAGTACCTAATGTTAATGGCTTAGACACCCTTATGTATGAGTAGAACTTAAGGAATCCTTCATATAGTACATCAACATATATTTCAATACCTACCTCACCTAAACTGTATGACTTACCATCCTTAGTTATAACGTCAATAACTACTTTACCAACTTGCTTTCTCACCTTAGCGGGTTTTGCTTGTGACGCCATGAACCTCCTAAATATGAGGTCGTAAACACTGAAGTGATACCTTGTTAATCTCCTCACAGGCTCTATTATTCCATCAGCTATTAACTTCCTTAGTGTTTGAGCATCTATAGGCCTAGTAGGTCGTATACCCTCATGAGCACCGCCTTCACCCCATCTTCGAGGCTGGTAGTATTCTGTATATCTATCCCCAAAGACCTCCTTCATGTATTCCTTAGCTACATTCATACCCACATCAGATATTCTCGTGCTATCAGTTCTATGGTACGTTATGAAGCCTAGCTCGAATAGATCCTGTAATATTGCCATAGCTTTAGGTGCTGGGAGTCCTAACCTACTATTAATGTCGGATAGAGCAGCATCCGTAGTGTATGGCGGTAATGGATTAAGTTCTTCCTCAACAGTACTTAACTCCTTAACAGTTACCCTAACTTCCTTTACATTCTTAGATGTTATTTCACGAGCTAGTTCCTTAGGTATTGCAACTTCTATCCTATTACCCTCCAACATTACGGATATGTACCTTCTCCTCGTAGCCTTAAACTCCTCGTAAGCCTTAATGACCCAACCAAGAACTGGCGTCTGAACTCTTCCTGCACTAAGATTTCTATATTCACCAATGTACTTACTACATAGAGCTTCATACTTAAGTACAGTCTTACCCCTAATCTTGTATTGTTCCTTGATAGACTCTAAGTTCCTACAGAATTGCTGCCAAAATTCTGTCTGAAGTTGCTTAGAGAGTGAGAAACCTATCCACCTATCCTCTATCCTCCTTATCAACTGAGCCTTAACTAAGTCTAAGTTAATTGTTCTAGGATTATTTACTGCATTAATTATGGCTCTCCTAGTGACTTCATGAAATTCCACCCTCTTAACAAACTTATTGTAGGGGAATATGACGTTAATGATATCAAAGGCTATCTTTTCACCCTCCGTATCGGGGTCTGTACCAACAAGTATTTCATCAACCTCCATAGCAACATCTCTCATCGCTTCAACAGCACTTACAGCATCGTAGATATTGGTTGAACCACACGATGGACATTTAAGTTGCTCACCCTCTCTAACTTCTAATGCAAATTGATGGCCCTTATCTAAGCATCTCTTTAGCGTTGTATATACGGGTATAAATCTTTGATCAGCGCCTTCTTTGATTAATGCAACACCATATATGTGATTGATTCCTGGATATGGTACGTCCTGTATTAAGTCATAGATGTGGCCACCACTAGCCGTGATAAGTAATGTGTAATTACCTAGGTTAACCTCATAAACTCTTAACTTCCCATACTCCCTAGTACTTGGTCTTCCAAAGAACCTAGCTATAGTTCTAGCCTTATTAGGTGATTCAACAATTAGTAATGCAGTCTTTAACTCCAGTAAGCCCTTCCTCCTTACTTTTATCTCCTCAGGTACTTCACCAGCTCTTAACCTTCTAATTAACTCTCTATCCCTATCTATCTCTTTAATTAACTCGTTGATGTTGACCTCATCTAGAGGCGTGAACACGAATTCTTCAATAATCCACTTTAACCTACGCTCTAATCCTTTCAGTAATTTGCCATCATCAACTAATACTATCGATAACCCCTTACTTATACCTCCTAAGAATAATCTTGATGTACGACCACTCGCTTGTATGTATGTTGGTGCGTCAGGTATTAGTACGTAGAGCTCACCATTCTCCTCAATTATTGAGACCTCAGGATGCTTCTTCATTGCTTCAATAACTTCCCTTCTTTGAGTTAGCTCTTTAATTAAGCTATAAATCTCTAAGAACTCCTTCTCACCGCGTGTTTCAGGAGGTTTTTCACCACTTAATATCTGGTTAAGTCGTTCTATTACGTAGCCGCCAGCCCTCCTAATGAGTCTCCGCATTCTAGCTATGTAACCCTCTATCTTACGTCTGAGTTCATCATCACTTACAACATCTCTAACTATTGGAAGGAGTCTTAAGATGTCTTGAGCCTTAACCTCCCTTAACCTTAAAGCAATCTTATGTCTTGGAATACCCACGAATATGGCATACCTTATTGTTTCAGGAAGGTCAATACCCCTAACTAATACTCCATAGTATGTAGCAACACCTACCAAGACCTCAAGTTCGCCTGTGATGAACTCCTCTATAGCCTTAACATTCTTACTATGCATCGCTTGAGCCTTAATGCCTCTCCTCCTTAACTCATTAGCTAGGTATTCAGCATACTCTATACCCTTATCAATAGGTACATAGATCAGCCCACCCTTACCAAGACTTCCTACTAGACTTACTAGTTGCTCTACCACATCACTACTTAACTCTACAAAAGCATCAACTATGTTTCTTATGAACTCAGGTCTAGCACCTATCTCGAAGCCCATAAGCTCCTTAAACAGTTTAACGCGTGTACCTCTAGGATTACCCGTTGCTGAAGCTATTATGACTACTTTACCTAGTCTCCTCCTCTTAACCTCTAACTCCCTCTCTATACTCCTAATCTGCTCCAATAGCTCAGGATCTTCACCTCTATAAGCAAGCTCCCTCTTTAACCTAATGACTCTAAGAGCTTTTTCAATATCATTATCATCGTAACCTGCAAGTTTAAGTATTATATCTATAGCTTTAGAACCTCTTAATACGGCGTCTACATCATCCACGAATATGAACTTAAAGTCATGTCTTAATATCTTATCAGAGTTCCTTAAAAGGTAGTTTGATGTTGTGACCAGTATGTCAAAGCCGTCAGGCTCTAAGAGTCTTTCTTCACGAACTCTCTTCTCACCTCTCTTTAACTTCGAATGTATAACTACATACCTAACAATTATGTCGGCTCTAGACGATAGCTCCTCAATTTTCTTTTCTAACTGCATAGCTAGAGTTGTTGTTGGTACTATTATGTACGACTTGAAGCCCTTCATAGCTAGGTATAGGGCAACTACAACCCCGAACGTAGTTTTACCGATACCTGTTGGCGCTATCATAGCGAATGAAGCATTCTTAGCTATCCTCTTAAGCCATAACTTCTGGATACTCCACGGTTCATTACCTACGCATTTAATGAAGAAATTAACTAAATCTTTATATGTTTTATTAAATTCATATATTTCCTTAAACCTCTTCAACCTTCTAGAACGTTTAAGCATTAGGAAGAGATTCTCAAGACTTAGGTCTTTAGGTATTTCAGGTAAGCAACTACTGCAGGGAATTCCGAGTTCTAACCTCTTATCACTAATGAAGCCTCCACAGTTAGGGCAAGCCCTACCGTAGACTAGTAATTCAGCTTCTCTAATCTCTTCATGTAGCCCCATACCAAACCTCAAATTTATTAATGGGTTAAAAACATTAATAAAACCTCAATAGCTTATGACTAAAATCAGAGAAGAGAA
>CAZAMI010000076.1:0-5241 GCA_964486465.1 uncultured Desulfurococcaceae archaeon
GGGTCATCGTGGTGGTCATGGTCACGGTCTTGACAGGTGCTGCAGCACCTCCCGCAAAGTATCCAATAATGATACCTATAATTAGGAGAATTACAGCGATAGCTGCCCAAGCAGTTGAGGAAAGTGCTCTACGATAGAATTTCACAGTAGTACCCCAACCTACTCTATGAATAATTATTATAAAAATCTTCCCTTAATATAGCAATCTAAAATAGGGTGGTACTTGAAGAGATACCATATTTACTTTAGTGCTACTAATTGTATCTGGATTAAGTCCCTATTGATTTAACACTAATCTTCTTACCCTCCTTTACTGATTTCCAGCAAGCCTCAGCTATCTCTACCACTCTTAAACCGTCAATAGCCGTTACTGGTGGTTCCTTATCCTCTAATATTGCTTTTATAAACTCATTTAACTCATTAACATATGCTTCATAGAATCTCTTCTCAAACCAGGGGGCTCCATGATATATTAATCCCTCCTTACCGCCTCTGGCGTACATATTATCTATGTTGCTACCTACGTAGATAACGCCTTCATCGCCATATACTTCAGTCCTTAATTCATATCCGTAGGGGAATTTCCTAGCGCCATGTATGAGGCCCTGGACACCATTCTCAAATTTGAAAACTATGCTTACAACATCTAAATCTCCCTTCTTCTTTATTTCTTCGAAGATGTAGTTTCCTCCGATAACATAGACTTCAGCTATCTCTGATGATATAATCCACCTAGCCATGTCAAAGTCGTGAGATAGCATGTCAAGAAATATACCACCACTAAGCTTAGGGTCTGCTGCCCACCCTGGTGGCGCTCCAGGATCTCTAGCGATACTTATGAAGGCTATAGGCCTACCTATCTTACCCTTATCAACATCACTCTTGGCTTTTTGATAAGCATAGTCAAACCTTCTATTATAGCCAACTTGAAGCTTAACACCATACTTCCTAATAGCTGATATAACTTCCTTAGCCTCTTGCGTAGTTACAGTTAATGGCTTCTCAACAAATATGTGCTTTCCCTCCTCAGCAGCCTTGATGATCATATCCTTATGTAGGAATGTTGGAGTACTTATAATAACAGCTTCAACCTTAGGGTCCCTTAGCATTCTTTCATACTCTCTGTACCACTTAACTGATAACCTTTCACCAACACTTCTCGCAATACCCTCAATAACATCACTTACTGCAACTAACTCAGCATTACTAACTTTCAACTTCAAAATCTCTGCATGAAGCCTACCTATACGACCTAAACCAACGACACCAACACCTACTTTGTGCAATTAAATCACCGAATCCACATTAATGATATATGGATAAAATATTTTTAATCTTTACTTAGCTAGAAACCTTAAGTAGTTCTCCCTAAAGCCTAACTTATCAATAATTCTTAAAGTTAGCTCAATAGCTTCTCTCTCATAAATGCTTCTCAAATCGTCAACTTCATTATACACTTCTAACACTTTATCTCTTAAGTATCTCTTACCTTTCTCATCAGTGATTGCTTGGAATAGGAAGAAGTAGTGTCTGAAGAAGTCTACTCTAGGATCTCTCATCTTCTCAGGACTCTTACTGATTAAGACCTCATAATCATTTACCATACTCTCTAATTGTTGGCTATATAGTTCCTTCTTACTTTTAACATAATTCTTAACCATCTCAAATACCTTATCGAATATCTCTTCATAGAGAGTCCTAACTTTCGAACCTTTTGGAAATCTGCTCATTACTTCTAGAAGTAGTTGTATGTATACACCAGATACTTTATACTTAATCATGCCATTACTCGCATCCCTGATAGTTTCCCATACACCAACACCCTTATCACTATATGGATGGGAGCCACTACCTGAGTGGAATGAGAGTAAAGCACCAAATGACTTAGTAATAGCTGAGAGTACATCTACTCTCTGTGCCAACTCTCCCAATTCTCCACCGTAGTTCTCTCTCTTCATGAAACCTACATTGGGGGCTATGAAGTCTATGGTTAATCCTCTATTACTTAACTCATTCATGTAGAAGAATAACTCCATGGGCTTAGTTACCTGAGGTAACTCGTCAAACGCTATTTCAACACCGAATTCTTTCTCATTATACTTTCTAACTATGTCATAGATCTTAAGCACGTACTCAATACTTCTTAAGTACTTTATTGATAACCTAGCAATATCCTCAAGTTTAAACTTAATCTCAAATACCTTACCATTACTTAAGAAGAACCTAAACTTCCTATTTAAATACCTTCTTTCCAACTCCCTCCTAGTACTTTCTTCAATTTCATTCTCGTAACGTACTAGTAGGTCCTTCTCATCAATCTTATCTACGCCTAGATCCACGAGCTCGCACGTATCTATAGTTACAAAATCAATTCCTCCTGCTTCCTTAATCTCCTTTAACTCATCTTCTATGTATGTTAACGAGTTCTTAATCTCTTCATCACTTAATCCGTATTCAAACCCGCCATGTGTTATTCTCTTTATGGCTCTCTCGGGTGATGACATGAGGGATATGTGATCCGCCTCAACCTCGATTAAGACCCCGAATTCATCAGCGTAGTGTGAAGCCTTACCTATGTACTCCTTAATTGACGTACCTGTGTGCCCTAACAATACATGTTTACCTTCACTTATCACCTTAGATGGTGCTGTCTCTCTATTATACGATAACATAAGAGTACCTACAACACCTCTCATTCTAAATGCCCTAAGTACTGGGGGGATGACTATATCAGGCAATCTAATACCTATAGCTGGGTGAGGTATGGGACCTAGATATGCTCTGGGCACTTACTCACCCTAAGTATTGAGTAATTTTAATTAAAATAAAAATGATTAATATTAGATTTAGAGAGTACCTTCAAGGAATATTTGATAGGCTCTCATTAGAATTGACTTAGCAACGTTAATGACCTCTAATGGATTTTGGCCATCTTCAGGTTTCACTTCAAAGCTTACAGCACCTCTATACTTTATGTCGTGTAGTACTTGAAGTAACTTAGCAACGTCCTCCTCAGTGTTGATTGCTCCAGGTCTGTAAAAGCTTGGATGCCAATCATAAAGTTTATCATCTACTCTTTTAGCACATCCCACATGTATGTGCCCTATGAGATCTGCATAACTCTTTAAGTCTTCAGGTTTCTCATTAAGTAAGGGAGCATGACTGAGATCCCATAGAAGATAGACATTATCGTGGACAGACCTTACTTGCTCAATAAATTTAGCTGCTAGATCTAGTGGTCCAATTAACCTCTTCCTATCCCACTGATAATCAAATGTCTCGACATATACAGGTAATCCATACTTGGATGCTCTTTCAGCAATAGCATGAATAGTTTTCCTGAACGACTCTAGTGCTTTATCTCTTAAGCCCTTATCAACATTAGGTCCCGAACAGAGTGCAACAGCCTTCATTCCTCTCTTACCTGCTATATCAACACCCTTCACCAATACCTCCTCAGCTTTTCTCCTCACACCTTCATCTAACGCATTCGGGTCATGCCCTCTTACTAATATTTCAGGCTGTAATCCTAAGCTGAAATCTACACTCCTACCAGAGCTCCTAACATAGTCTACAACTTTTATCCACTCACTTTCACTGACTAAGCCTACCTCAAGTAGGTCAAAGAATGGATCATCAATTAATGTCTTAACCTTATCACTAAAACCTGCATCGCTTTTTAAGAATTCTGGAAAGATCATGAAGACTACTATACCTATCTTGTAAGGAAACCTAGCTACAAGTTCGTGAGGACCTTTCTTAACCCCCACGTACAGCATTTAATTCACCCTTACTTAATTCATTCAGGGATGTAATAACATTTCCCCATCTTGAGGTAGGTCATCCTCATGAATTATAACTACGTCATAATAATAACGGTTTTAAGGTCTTAGCACTAATGGCTAACATATCTTTAAAGCTAGGCTCAGTCCTAGCTTCAACACTTAAGTAACCTCTATACCCCACTTTAAGTAGTCTATAAACCACCCTTTCCCAATCAATCATCCCGAGGCCGGGCGCTAATCTATTACTATCAGCAACATGAACATGACCTAAGTAGGGTCCTACATATTCTATTGCATCATAGACATTACGCTCCTCAAGTAGTGCATGAAAAGTGTCTAGCAGTATTCTCACATTACTTAAATCTCTAATTAACTCTACCGCTTCATTAAGTCTATTCACTAACTTAGTTTCATAACGATTGAGAGGCTCGAAGACAAGAATTACGTTATATTGCCTAGCATAGTCATTGAGCATCCCTAAAGACTCTCTCAATAACTCTTTAGCTTTATCGCAATCTACATCTTGATTACATTTACCTCTAGCTAATCCTATAACGACCTTCCTTGAGTTGAGATCTACGGATAATTCTATGTACTTCTTAAAGAACTTTATAGCATTACCTCTTAACTCTTCATTAGGGCTTGATAAGCTATAACCATAAGTTAAATACGAAAGACCTGTTGATATGGCTGCTACGCTTAAATTATATTTCTCAATAATTCTCATTAAATTAGTTGCATTTGCGTGGAAAGGATCTTGAATGTTAAGTTCAATTCCATCATATCCTAAATTACTCATTAACTTAACAACATCTCTTAATTCACCATGAACTACTATGTCGAATTCCACATCCTTAGCTAAGGCATAAACAGCTGATAATTTTAGGAACTTACCCATACTTCACACCGATTATGGATTTAAAAAATGATGTATTAATTATTTCATAAAGATTCTCTTAATCTCCCCGTGGTTCAACCCACTCCTTAGGCTTATCGTAATATAGGTCCTCCTTATTAATCCATGTCCTAGGTATTTGACCAGGAGGATATGTTTTTATTAGCCAATTAACGAACTCCACAACTCTTTCAACAACTTTCTTAATGATTACCTCACCCTTCTTAGGGTCTGCCTTCTTAGGCCATCCAACAAAGCCTTTCTTATAGTAGTAAAGTTCCGGTGCGTGACTAACATCATACCAGTTGAATGGTTTGTCTGGAAATACATTTCCTGCAGTATTAACCCATCTAGAGGGTATCACCCTGATAACTCCCCACTCACCTTCCTTCTCGAGTGATTCCCTATCTATCAGATCAGGTGCTACATACCATGTAACACTAGTCTCGACTTCATCAGCATGAACAAAAGGTGTCTCAAGCCTCACCCCTGGAGCTATCTCCTCACCTGTACCTGCCTTCCTCAATATGTCTTGAACCCACTTCCACCAACTAGTAACTA
>CAZAMI010000077.1:0-5116 GCA_964486465.1 uncultured Desulfurococcaceae archaeon
CTAACAGATTACGTGATACCAACAGCTATTGACGTACCTAAAGTTGAGAAGCCTGTCTATGTTGAGGATCTATTCAGGTACGGACCCTTCGGCGCTAAGGGTGTTGGCGAGATGGCTTTAATACCCGTACCTGCAGCAATATCCAATGCTATAGCGCATGCTTTAGGATTTAGGATATACTCCTTACCCTTAACACCTGAGAAAGTATACTTCAAGATAAAGAGGAGGATGAGTAAGGGGTGATAATATGTTCTATAGGTTACCTGAGTTCAATTATTATAGGCCTACAACCCTTAAGGAAGCTTTATACTTACTATCAGAACTAGAGGACGTTAAAATATTGGCGGGGGGTACTGATTTACTCATAGATCTTAGGATAAGGAGATATAGACCTAAAAACATAATCGATATATCAAGACTTAAGGAGCTTAAGTACATAATTGATGAGGGTGATAAAGTAAGGGTAGGGTCATTAATAACGTTACAAGAACTAATTGAGTCGCCAATAATTAAGTCTAAGGCTCCCCTACTAGCTGAAGCTGCTTACAATATGTCATCATGGCAGATTAGAAATATAGCAACCATAGGTGGTAATTTGTGTAATGCTTCTCCTGCAGCTGATACTGCACCACCACTCATGATCTACGAAGCAAAACTAAAACTAATAAGTAAGAAAGGTGAAAGGCTAGTACCGATAACAAAATTCTTCAAAGGACCTAGAAAGACCGAGCTAAGAAGTAATGAAATCTTAGCTGAGATTGAGATACCATACATTAAGGGTATGGGCTCATCATTTGTTAAACTAGGGAGAAGGGATGCTTTCACATTATCCGTAGTTGCCATAGCTACAGCAGTCAGTGTTAAGGATAGTAAATTTAATGATGTAAGAATATCATTAAACGCTGTAGCTCCAACACCTGTCAGAGCTTACACAGCCGAGAACTACCTTAAAGGTAAGGACGTAACCATAGATGAGATAAGGAAAGCTGCTGAGTTGGTGTTAAAGGATATATCACCCATAAGTGATGTAAGAGCTTCAGCGGAGTACCGCAAGGAAATGTCCATATTATTAACAGTTGACTCATTGGTGAAATCGCTTAACCGTTTAGGTATTGAGGTTGAGGGGTGGGAATTATGAGGGTTTCATTCATATTGAATGGTAAATATGTGAGTATAGACGTGAAACCTAATGAGATATTGCTCGATGTGTTAAGGCATAAACTAGGTATTAAGAGTGTCAAAAGAGGTTGTGAACGTGGTGAATGTGGTGCATGCACGGTTCTACTTGATGGTAAGCCTGTATATTCATGTATGCTATTAGCAGTACAGGTCGAAGGTCACGAAATAACCACTGTAGAAGGTTTAGAGAAGGAGCTAGAGCCACTAATTAAGGCATTTACTGATGTTGGAGCGATTCAGTGTGGATATTGTACACCTGGAATGCTCTTAACAGCTTATGCGTTACTAAGGAATACTTCTGATGAGTTAACAGAAGATCAAGTAAAGAAAGCATTAGAGGGTAATCTTTGTAGATGTACAGGGTATAAGAAAATAGTTGAAGCAATACTTCAAGCAAGAAAATATTATAAGAAAGTATAATAATACATTACTTTTTTGTAATTAATATTACCTCTCTCTAAATCAAACTGCTTCCATTACTTAACTTCAGGCACGTAAATAAAAGTATTTAAACCACTTCTTAGGAGTTATTAATGTAGGTGGTCTTAATCATGATATATTCTAAGGGAGTCTCAACCACTACTCTAATCGTAATCGCCGTAATTGTGTCAATACTAATAGGTATAGGTATAGGTTACGGTATTGCTTCGGCTGCGGTGACTCCCACAACAGTTACGACTACTGTTAGTATACCAACAACCGTGACTGTCACAACAACATTAGCTCCTGGAGCTCCAGCAACTGTAACGGTCACCAAGACCGTAACCACTACTGCCGTACAAACAGTTACAACCACCGTAGCTGCAAAACCTGCTCCCAAGATAAAGGAGATAACTATAGGTTTACTAGAGCCACTGACTGGAGCTCATGCTGTCTTCGGTCTTGAAGCCAAGCAAGCTGCTGAATTGATGGTCGACATAATAAATAATGAGTTAGGAGGTATCAAGTCCCTTGGTGGTGCTAAACTTAAGTTAGTCGTTGAGGACGTAGGTGAAACTCCAGAAACAGGTAAGTTAGCTGCTGAGAAAATCGTATCACAGTATCACCCACCAATAGTCTTAGGTGCTTACATTAGCAGGATAACAGCCAGTATAGCTGAAGTCACTAATAGAGAGAAGGTAATATTAGTCATGGACGCCTTAGTAGACTATCTAACACAGAAGGGCTGGAAATACGTATTTAGAGCAGCACCTAAGGCTAGCGACCATGGAAGGTCAGCAGCTAGGTTCGTATTAGAGATGGCTAAAAAGCACGACTTAACTATAAAGACTGCAGTAGTAATGAATGAAGACTCCATCTTCGGTCATAACGTAGCTGAGGGAGCTATTGAGATATTAGAGAAGGCTGGTATTAAGATCTTAGATCATACAGAGTACCCATATAATATCGCTGATGCAACACCTTTGGTTAGTAAGCTCATAGAACTTAATCCTAACATAGTAATATCTATACCATACTTCCATGATGGAGTACTAATAGCTAAGGCGATTAAGGGTATGGGCTTTAAGCCCATGTTCATTGCTGGCGCAGGTGCTTGTGGCTATACTGATCCAGACTCGATTAAGGCAGCTGGTGATGCAGTATTATGGTACACCAATACCTATAGCTACAACCCTGCTAGACCGACACCATGGAACCAATACGTTGTGAAGAAGTTCATCGAGAGATATGGTAAATTACCTACAGAAGCTGGAGGTATAGTGTTCTATTCAATGATGGTAATTAAGGAGGCATTAGAGAAGACCGGGGAAATGTTCCCTGATGATCCGCTAAACCCAGATCACTTAAGGCAGGCATTTCTAGCCTTAGATCTAGAGGATAGATTCAGTATTGCCGCACAGCTATACCCAACTGGTAGGATAAAGTTCAATGAAAACGGAGATAACATCTATGCAGGCACAGCTGTACTACAAGTACAGAGAATTGGTGGTGAGTTAAAGCCTGTAGTAGTATGGCCTGATGCAGAACCTGGAGTACAGCCAATATTCCCAAGGCCTGATTGGCCTGGTGCTAAGGGATAAGCTTGATATCCCTTTTTACTTAATATATTATTATCTCATTAATAATTTCTTATAATAATATTTTTAAATAAATTCCTCGGTCCAGCTTAGAGGGATATATTTTAAATACCTACACCTGAATTCACTAGATGTAGTAAGTGCTCTGAACTGGTGTTGAGCTATGATGGCTGTAGAACCTGCATTAATTGTTAATGCGCTCCTAAATGGCATATTTGAGGGGTTACTTTACGCATTAGTAGCTTTAGGTTTGGCGTTAATTTTCGGTGTTATGGACATAATAAATTTCGCTCACGGAGACTTCGTAATGCTTGGAACATACTTTACGTACATAGTAGCTACAGCATTACTTGTAGATCCAACACTTACAGCATTCATAACGGCACCATTATTTTTCATACTGGGTATAGCTATATATAAAGCAGTCATAGAGCCTATACTAGGTGCTGAACCATTAATACAGATAGCAGTCACTGTGGGTTTACTGATGATATTAAGAAATACGGCATTAGCTATATTTCATGCCGAGCCTAGGGGTGTACCATTTACATTCTTTAATGTACCCTTAAGGATTGGCCCCATAACGATAGTATTATCTAGAGTTGTTGCTGGAGCTATTAGCTTAGTATTACTCATTATAATACATCTACTTCTAACCAAGACTACATGGGGAATAGCTGTTAGGGCTACAGCTGATGATAGAGAAGCAGCTCAATTAATGGGTATAAACATTAGGAAGGTTTACTCAGTAACGTTTGGTTTAGGTATAGCCTTAACAGCAATAGCGGCAACACTCATAATGACATTCAGTAGAGCAGATCCCTACGTAGGCTTACTCTATGGTTTACTCTCATGGGTTATCGTAGCTATGGGAGGTTTAGGAGGTGTTATGGGGGTATTATGGTCAGGACTGATAATAGGTGTTATAGAGAGCTTAGGTATGACCTTAGTATCTGCAGGTGCTAGGGAGCTCTTCATCTATTTAACGTTCCTCATAATAATCTGGTTAAGACCTAGAGGCTTATTTGGGAGGAGGTGATGACGATGAGGTTAATGGATAGAAAAACGATCTTGTGGCTCATCGTTGTAGCGTTAATATTCTCATCAATGCCTGCGGCCTTAGGTTTTAACATGTACTACGTATACCTAGCAGCACAGATAGTCCTCATGGCTATAATGGTATTAGCCTGGAATATTATAGGCGGTTATGCTGGTCAGCTTGACTTAGCAGCTACAGCATACCTAGGTACAGGTGGCGCCGTAACTGGTCTTTTACTGACGTTCTACGGTATAACACCATGGATAGGTATGCCATTAGGGGCTCTAGCTGCTATAGGACTAGCTATACTTGTAGGTTATCCGACATTTAGGTTTGGGATAAAGGAGGTTTGGTATGCATTACTTACAGCTTCATTAGTAGTTATAGTGCAGAGAGTGTTCTGGCTCATTTACGGATCAACGGAGATATATTTACCATATTATGAGTGGTCATGGTACTACCTAAGGTTTGGCAGGTATGAGCCACTGTATTATATATTAGTAATAATACTTCTCTTCGTACTGTGGGTCAATATAGTGATTAAAAGATCTAGATTAGGATATTATTTAGCTGCTATTAGAGAGGATGAATTAGCTGCTGAAGCGCTAGGTATTGATGTCCGTAAATACAAGCTCTATGCATTATTGATCTATGCGGCAATACTGGGATTCGTAGGCGGTATTCAAGTAAGTTTAACCAGCATTGTTACATACAGAATGTTCGACCCGTGGTTAGCTATAGTTGTTGCTGTAGTAGGGCTTATTGGAGGTTTAGGATCCATACCTGGAGTATTAGTAGCTGCTGTAGTGTTGAGGACTATCGAAGAATACTTGAGAAGTACTTTAGGAGCTGTTATACCTGGACTATACCTATTGATTTA
>CAZAMI010000078.1:0-5107 GCA_964486465.1 uncultured Desulfurococcaceae archaeon
GCAGCAGTAGTTTTCCCTGTACCAGGAGGTCCAGCAAAGAGTAGGTGCGGCATATTCTTTTCCTTAACGAATCGCTGTAATCTACGGACTACTTCCTCTTGATTAACTATCTCTGTTAGTGATCTAGGTCTATATTTCTCAGCCCATAGTAGTTCTGCAAGTACTTTCTCAGATCTAGAGCTCACCTACTTTCACCAAATAGTACTTAAATATTCAGTACTTATAACTAGAGAGTCTTAAACTGTGTTAAAGTCTAACCTCACCTAATCTTTCAATGACGTGAGCGCTAAAACTATCCCTACCTTCCCTCCTTACTATCCTGACCCTCACTCTCTCACCTAATGTAGCTCTTGGAACGTATATAGTGTAATTGAGGTATTTACCGATGCCCCTACCTTTTTCATCGACATCACTTATTAGAATAACTATTTCGTCACCTATACTTACTCTATCATCTCTACTAGACTCGTCATAGAGGTTAGAATATATACTGAATCTCTTAATGTTAACATTATAAGGACTCTTATATCTTCTATACTTAGTCATGCACTTCCACGCTCAAGTCATGAATATTCACGGAATTTACGCCTCCCTGACATCTACTGGAGACTTAATAAGTGTTTACAGGTTTAGCAAACTTTAATTAATTAAGTCACTAGTTTAGAGTGAATCTATGGTGTACTCTCATGCCTACACTCATATTAAACGTAGATTTAAGGAATGGTAAAGTAGAGTATAACTTATATAGTGATGAGGGCAGGCTAGAGAACAGGAAGGACTACAAAATGTTACCTAAGAAGATATTGTTAAGGGATATTAAAGACGTAATAGTTAATTTCTGGTTGGATGGAAAGGGATTAACGATATCAGCTAAAAAGCCGTCGGGAACTATAAAAATAAAGTTTCAGAGTGTAAATGAAGATAAGGCGGTGTTTGTGGAGTAATGACTTACGTCGAAGTTATTGATGAAAAGTCAAGGAGTAGGTCAGGTCTCCATCATAGGAGGATATTGTTTATAGTATTAAGTACTGAATGCAATGAGTTAAAATACGAAGTAATAGGTGCTACCGAAGTTAAGCCCACGTACGCTATAGGCTATGCTAGAAAAATTAAGATTAAGGTGCCTGATAATGCTATTGTATTACAACTTGACTTTAGAAAGAACATTAAGGGTCACGTATTAGGGGATATAGTAATTTATGATGCCCATGGGAGGAGATTAGGTAGAGCTGTCTATAGGAAGTTAAAGGTTAGGTTAATTGAATATGTAGCACCTAATCTTCTAGACGTAATTAAATGCGTATTTCATAAGCTAAAGCTGCCGGTGAAAAGGTATGGAATCCCTAGATATTGATGTGGCAAGGAATATAGCTAGGGCTATTCGTAAGTATGGGTTCTTCATTTTCGGTAAGGAACAATATAGCGCTGTACATAGGATTTTATCTGAATTAAGTAATCGTAGAGTGAAGCAAATACTCAAGGTAAGACCCCTAAGTAGTGATAAGCGATACTATATACTTGAACCTGATAATAGAGCATTCATAGCTAAGTGTAGGGATGAATGTCTTAGAAATGGGGTTCTTGATGAATCGTGCTATATTAAGTGTAAGAAAGAGAGATTTGAAGCCTTAGTTAAGGAGGTACTTAAAGCTTTATCTGACGCTGTAATTGAGGGTTAAAGTTTGTTCAAGTACAAACAAGTAATCATAGTTAGAACTGACATAAGAATGAGTAAGGGTAAGGTAGCGGTTCAGGTAGCTCACGCAGCAGTTCAAGCAGTTATTGAAGCACTTAATATGAAGCCTGAATGGGTTCATGAATGGTTAAGTGAAGGCGCTAAGAAGGTTGTTGTGAGAGGTGAGAGTGAGGAGGAACTTCTAAGGTACGCTAATGAAGCCTTAAGAGAGGGGTTACCCGTAGCAATAATTAGGGACGCAGGCCTAACCGAGATACCCCCCGGTACCTTAACAGCGGTTGCTATAGGTCCAGCACCTGCCGAAAGGATTGATAAGATCACATCACACTTAAAGCTTCTATGAGGTCAATAAGTTTGAGGTCAGAACTTAAGCTATGAGGAAGGTCGACATACTCTTATCTAGAAATGAGTTAGATGTAGAGTTAGGATTACTAATTTATAGTACACCTAGCGTCTACGTAGGAAACTACGTACATGATTTCATACCCTATCCTTTAAACTTTCAAGTAAGGGAAATAGGATTCAACAACTTACCTGCTAACACTACATTATGTAACTTAGAAAGCAATCACATAGAATGTAAGAAAGGTGAGGTCTTACTATATATTCTATGTAAGGAGCACCTATCAACATTAGAGGCTATTAATATAGCAAAAAAGATTTTAGGAGTACATCACATAGGCTATGCAGGTCTCAAAGATACCTCAGCAAGTACATGTCAATATGTAACAATTAAATGTAGAGAAAATAGAGAGATACCAACAAAGGTAAGTAAGCATATAAGTGAGAAGAAAGGGTTAATACTATGCTTTGTAAGCAAATCACCAAGTATTCTTAAAAGAGGGCATCTCCTCGGTAATGAGTTCACGATTAGATTAAGAGTTAAGAATGGGTACGAAGACTTGGTCGCCACTACCCTAAGAAGTAAATTAAGTCGTACATTATTCCTAAACTATTTTGGTTATCAGAGATTTGGTACATTAAGACCCTATAACCATGTAATAGGCAGGTTAATACTTGAGTCAAGATATGAGGAAGCAGTGGATTACATAGTTGGTAAACCTACTTTATGGGAAAGTACTGAAGCACGTGAAGCACGTAGACTTTTCGAGGAAGGTAAGCTTAAGGAGGCTCTTAGTAGGATGCCTAAGCATCTAAGCTTAGAGAGAAGAGTGCTTACCTTATTACTTAAAGGACTCAAGCCTAAAGATGTAATTATGAAATTGGGTAGAGGTATTATAGAGATTTTCATTGAAGCTCTTCAATCATATATAATTAATCTCTCACTTTCAGAACTCTACTTAATGTATGGTGGTTGTGAAGAGTTACTGAAGAGATGCGAGGTACTACCTTATCCTATACCTACTCTTGACGTACGTGATGTATGTAGTGAGGTAGTTACGGGAACATTTAAGGAAATAGTAAGTAATGCTTTTGGACCTTTCAGTAAGTACTTAAGGAGGGGATTTAGGGAAGTAGTAGTGAGTGCTAAGAATATTCATGTCTCATACGATAAAGGGGAAGTTAAGTTATGTTTTAGTTTACCCCCATCAGCATATGCTACAGTGATTCTCAGGGAAATATTGAGGGATAAGCTTAAGGTACGAGTCTCTTCTTATCTCTCGGAAATGCAGTAACTTCTCTTACGTTCTTAGCACCTGTAAGCATTAACGCTAACCTGCTTAAGCCCATACCCCAACCTGCATGAGGTGGCATACCGTAATCAAACCACCTTGTAAAGTATTCAAAGTTCCTCGGGTTTAATCCCTTAGCTTTAAGTCTCTCAATGAGTAATTCCTTAACGTGTACTCTTGTACTTCCTGAAGCTATTTCAAGGAATCTCCAAGTTAAGTCAAAGGACTCCGTGAATCTCGGGTCATCTCTCTTCGGCATGGTGTAGAAGGGTCTAATCTCGTCAGGCCAATCTATTATGAAGTATACTTCCTCACCAGTAATTCTATGGAATGCTCTTAACTCTGGTGTACCTATGTCATCGCCTATCTTAATGTCCATGCCCTCACTTTGTAATGTCTCTACAACATCTATGTACTTATACCTCTTTATGGGTAACGTAATGTCTGGTGGTTCGTAATTTATTGCTTTTAACTCTCTTCCGCATTCCTCCTTAATAGTCTTAATAGCTCTATAAACGACATTTTCTAGTACTTCCATCACGTCATTGTAATCCGCGAAGGCCATCTCAATATCAATACTTATGAATTCTGATAGATGGTATGGAGTATCGAATTCCTCAGCTCTCCAGGCTGGAGCTATCTCGAATACTCTCTCAAAGGCACCAGCTAAGAGCTCCTTATATAGTTGCGGACTCTGAGCTAGGTATGCCTCCCTTCCAAAGTAGGCTACGGGGAAGAGTGCAGCACCACCCTCGGTTGCGGTAGCTATGATTTTAGGCGTGAATACCTCAATGAAACCTCTGCGGTAAAGTTCCTCCCTTATGGCTCTAAGAGCTACTGACATTATTTTAAAGTATGCTCTTGATTCCTCCCTCCTAAGGTCAAGTACTCTCTCCCTCATCCTCGTGTCAAAGTCTGCTGAGACCTTACCTGAAACATCAAGTGGTAAAGGCGTTTTTGCTTTACTATGAACCGATATGTCCTTAGGAATTATCTCGAAACCTCCCGGAGCTCTCTTATCGAGCTTGACAATACCCTTAACACTAATTGCAGATTCTAAGGTTAAGTCATAGAATAATTCTGCTAGTTCTGGTTGTTTCCTCTTATCTATTACTACCTGGATATACCCATCCTTATCCCTGACTATTAGAAACTTCTTACCTCCAAGATCTCTCTTTGCATGAACCCATCCAGCTATTACTACTTCCTTCCCAGCCATATCCTCATTTATCTCTGAGGAGAGGTGTGTACGGTACGTCATTGATTACCCCTCCATCCTTATCTTAACATTCATACCTGTTATTTGAGATAGTATATTCTCTAAGGTTAAAGTATTTAATGGTAAGTACCTCTTATCTGATCTCGGTATTCTAACTATATGTTCTATAGTGCCGTCGGGTAGCCATAACGTATTTATACCTATAACTCTTGCTGGATAGACGAGTTGTGATGCGATATCCCTTAAGTTGTTATTTGCAATATTAACTACTCTAACTTTCTTACCTATCTTTTCAGCTAATGACCTACCAAGCTTTGATAGTATCCTTGACTGTAAGCTAGCGTTCTTAACTTCTATGAGTAATACCACTGTATTATCACTAATTAGCGATCTAACGTAAGTAGCGTCCTTAAGGAATCTAAAATCAACTTTACTCTCCAGTTCTAGTAGTGCTCTCATGATATCTACTTCAAACCTCTGTACAACTCCTGTATCAACTAACCTTTGACAGCGGGGACAGAGTATACCAGTCCTCACACATATTTGATCTAGTGGTAT
>CAZAMI010000079.1:0-5097 GCA_964486465.1 uncultured Desulfurococcaceae archaeon
AGAGGAAAATTTAAGCAAAATAAAATTTCCATTAGCAGTGATATCTTCATATAGGAAGGTGCTGCTACCATTAGGTACTTACTATTTTGAATCAATGTTTGAAGCACATATGATAGCCCACGAAGCACTAATTAATATTTCATCAAGTAAACCTTTACTCCTTAAGCTGCTACTTCACAAGCCTGACAGGAATGAAACTAAAGTTCTAGGTCCTATCATAGGAAGTAACATATCTATAAGATTGAATGAAACTTTCCTTTACATGGATCTTAAACCTTACGTGATTATACACGGCTTGGTATTTAAGGTGGTAAAAAACTCTGCAGTATTGTATCCTCTCGATAACTTAACTTTGTTCTCAGTACTTGCAGTAACACCTTTGCTCGTACTCCCAATTATCAGAGCAATCTATGCAAGAAAGTCATAAACTATATTACTAATTTATTAGCCAATCTTAAGTTAAAACTTAAAAGGTACTTGCATGATATATTCTCTCGGAGGTGTACACATGAAGGGATTCTTAAGGGAGGTATCCCTAATCCTCGCTGTTCTAATGGTCATAGCCCTCTTCACGGGATCTGCTATATCCACACATACGGCCTATGCACAAGAAACGGGACCAGCCTCTGATTACGTAACTTATAAAGAAATTCCATTAGAGCATGTACCTGAAGCTATAGGTAAAGACGTTGACGTTTACATCTTCGGTTTAAGACCTGCGCAAACTAAGGCCCTAGAAGGAAGGACCGACATTATACTTTATACAGCACCTGCAGGTATGAATGACTATGATGTAAATCCAGCACCTGTACACATAGTTACACTTGACGGTGTATACACAAAGGAGGAGGTAGCTAAGAAGTTCGGAGTACCCGTAGCTGCAATAACATATTTCGAAGTTAATGAAACTGCTGGAACGACCTATGTAGAATTTGGTGCATTTCCAGGTAAGGGTATTAATCCATTTGCATTCAAGGAGGTCAGATTCGCACTAAACTACCTAATCGATAGAGAGTACGTAGCAACAAACATTTATGGAGGCTATGCAGCACCAATGTATACATGCTACTCATTCTACGACCCAATGTACTCCTTAATAGCTGATATAGTGGCTAAGTACAAGTTCACTTATGCCCCATCACTTGCTAATGAATTAATAACTAAGACGTTAACAGCTGTCGGAGCTGTTAAGGAGGGAGGTAAGTGGTATTATGACGGTAAGGAGATAAGGATTAAATTCGTGATAAGGACTGAGGACGAGAGGAAGGACTTAGGTGATATGTTAGCCACTGAGTTGGAGAGGTTAGGGTTTGTTGTTGATAGGATGTACATGGAGTTTGGTGAAGCCATAAGCATAGTGTACGCTTCAGATCCTAAGGAGTTGAGGTGGCATCTATACACTGCTGGCTGGGGTAAGGGAGCGATTGATAAGTGGGATCCATGGGGAGTAACACAGATGCATGCGCCATGGTATGGATGGGTTGTAGGTTACGGTGAAGCTACGTGGTGGAACTATAAGAATGCAACAATAGATGAGCTAACAAAGACTTTGGCTCTAGGCAAGTTTAAGAGTAAAGATGAATACATAGAGAAGTTCAGGAAATCAATAGAAATAGCACTACAAGAGGCTGTCAGAATATGGATAGCAACAACAATGGACGTCTACCCAGCATCTGTGGAGCTTAAGGGTGTTACATTAGACTTAGGAGCTGGTCTCAGGACAGTCTTTGGTGCTAGGGAGTGGTACCTACCTGGTAAGGACACTGTTAGAGTAGGTCACCTACATGTATGGACTGCTAGAACCGTATGGAACCCATTCGGAGGGTTCGATGACGTCTACAGTGTAGACATAGAAAGACAGACATGGGATCCATTCATATGGAGACACCCATTCAATGGTGAACCTATACCACTTAGAGTGACTTATGATGTTGTTACTGCAGGACCTGCTGGCAAGCTAGATGTACCAACAGATGCTATATGGTGGGATGCTGTAAATGATAAGTGGGTACATGTAAAGCCAGGAACTAAGGCCATAAGTAAGGTAATATTTGACTTAAGTAAGTTAATAGGTACTAAATGGCATCATAACATAACAATAACATGGGCTGACGTATTAGGCTATTGGGCTGAGTGGCTTGACATATGTTACGACCCAGACAAATCACAGCTAGAGTCATCAATTGCGTCAGTAAACAAAGAGTTCTTCGACATGATTAAGGGCATTAAGATACTACCTGATGAGAAGAAGCTTGAAGTATACATTGATTACTGGCACTTCGACAAGGCATACATAGCTGACATGGCAACACTATCCCTAGTTAACCCAATAGAGTTAATACTAGTACAGGATTACCTAGCGTTTACAGCTAAGACCTACGCACTTGACGAGACCAGGTCCAGAGCAGAGAAGATACCACAGTTAAACTTAGTACTAGCTGAGCATGCTAAGGACGTTAAAGCTGTAGCCGAGAAGTGGTTAAGTGAGGGCTACTTCCCAAGCAACTACTTCACAGTCGATGGTAAATCCTACATGACTCCTGATGAGTGGAAGGCGAGACTTAACGCCCTAATACACTGGATCGATACATACAACAATGCCTGGATATCTGATGGGCCATTTAAGGTGGTAGTATTCGATAAAGATAAGCAGTTCGTTAAGCTAGAGGCATTTAGAGATCCAACATACCCATTCACACCGGGTACTTGGTATTTCGGTCTACCTAGACCAGTAAAGATAGTAAGTGTTGGCGTACCAGTAGTATCACCTGGTGAGTCAGCAACTATAATTATAACAGTAACAGGTGAACCACCAATAACTGTTAAGTACATACTAAGGGACCCGGTAGCTAATAAGGTCATAGCTAGCGGTGATGCGGAGCAGGTAGCACCTACAGTATTCCAGGTAATACTACCTCCAGAAGTAACAGCGGAGCTTAAGGAATATAGTGCTTACGAACTAATAACAATAGCATTTAGCGAGAAAGTTGCAATGCCTCACGAGGTTGATAAAACACTAACAACAGGTGCTGCAATAGGTAAGAGATTAGGAGAGATTAGTAAGAGTGTTGAAGAAGTGAGTTCAAGAGTTGAAGAGATAAGTAAGAGCGTGTCGGCTAAGGTTGCTGAAATAAGTTCAAGAGTTGAAGAGATAAGTGAGTCACTAGGTGAGGCATTAAGAACCTCAATGACCGAGTTAAGTGATACATTAAAAGCGTCACTAAGCGAGTTAAGCGAGACTCTAAAAGGCACATTATCAGCTGTAGGTGCTGATGTAACTACTGTTAAGAATACTGCAACAGGAATTACATCAAAGCTTGATGAATTGTCAGGTAAAGTATCAGAAGTAGGCGAGAGCGTTAAAGGACTGAGTGGAACAATAACAGCACTTGAGGCAATACTGATAGTAGTATTGATATTGCAAATAATAGTTATAGCACTAGTATTTAGAAGGAGGTAAGAAATAGGGTATTAATTAACTAAATCTCTTAACCCATTTTTAGATATTTAAGTACTTGTCTTCAATTTTCAATCGAGATGTTACAATAATAGAATAGATCAGACTTATTTAGGATTGCACATCAGTCTCTATGGGGAGGTGGTAGGACTGGGAGTAGGGACTGTCCTAGCTAGAAGAGCTATAGCGTTAGCTGTCGCATTAGTTATTGTTGTTATATTAACTGCAGTTATTCTTGGAGCTTCAGGCTATGATGTTAAGATCTGGCAGGCACTAATTCATGAGCAAGTAAGAGCTTACCAGACACAGCTACAGCACTCTAACGTACCTCCAGCTAAGGTTAAGGAGTTAGTTAGTGAGTATAGGGAGAGATTAGTTAAGCTCTACGGACTCGATAAACCATGGTATGAGAGATTTTGGCCATTAGTTAGTAATACATTATCATTTAACTTGGGTATATCGGAAAGCTACGATGTAGCTGATGTAGCTGGCGTACCTTACCCTGTACGTGTTGGTGATGCTATAATGCGTTGCTTACCTAGGACTATAGTGATGATAACTATAGCTCAGTTGATATGTGCTGCTGCAGCATTGTATGTAGGTCCCTTCATAGCTTATAGAAGGGGGACTATGTTTGATAGAGCTATAGTATCATACTCGGCACTCACTAACGCCATACCCGTATGGTGGCTAGGTATGATACTGATATTCTTCCTATCATACAGAGCAGGGATATTCCCGACCGACTTCAGAAGTGTTGTAGCATACATAAATAACTTCTGGAGGAATCCATTAATGAACCTAGCCCAGATATTCTACTATGCCTCATTACCAATAATAACCATAGTGATAGCATTCTTAGGTTCATGGTTCTATACAGTTAGAGCTATGGTATTAAGAGTTGTTAGGGAGGACTTCGTTATCGTAGCTAAGGCTAAGGGGTTACCTGAGAGATACATAGCAACAAAACATGTCTTGAGGGCAGCTGCACCTCCCGTAGTGACTAATGTAATATTATCATTAGCTGCCTCACTATCAGGTTACATAATAACTGAGTCAGTATTTAACTGGCCAGGTATGGGCACACTATATTGGGTCTCTATAAGAGCAGCTGATTTACCGATGATTTTAGGCTTAACATACGCTTTCACACTAATCTACATCCTTGCTAGGTTCATACTTGAGGTTCTTTACATATTCTTAGATCCTAGGGTGAGGTACAGATGAGCGTGAAACCACCGAGATTTAAGGAAGAATCCGCATTTAAGAGGTTCGTGAAGTCGTTAAGTAAGAGTCTTAGGGGAGCGTTGAGAGAGGTATGGAGCTACGCAACAGGTAAGGCTGGCTTAACATTACTAGCCATCTTCGTATTCTTCGCGATCTTAGCATTAATATTACTACCACCCGATTATAAGTATATATGGAATCAACCAAAATACTGGCAAGACCATCCACAGCTTGCACCGCCTGAGTGGGTTAGAGCATTGGGATATCAGAATGCAAAGCATGAAGTGTTTACATACACTAAGCCAGTAGGTATAAAGTCTGATAGCTTCTTCATGTATGAGTATACTGCACGTTACATTTTAGACGTTTATGACTATCCACAAGATATTGTTGTGAAGATATATGGAATTAAA
>CAZAMI010000080.1:0-4962 GCA_964486465.1 uncultured Desulfurococcaceae archaeon
CATTCGCTAGATATGACCTAGTATGGGAAGATCCAAATGCTCCAGTAGTTGATACGGGTGTTCTAGGTATTAAGAATGATCCAGAAACCATGGTGATAGTGACATTCGGTTGGCCAGATACCCTAGACCCAGCTAAGACCTATGAGTCATTCGGTTGGGAGATACTATGGGAGACCACAAGCAAACTAGTGACTTACTGGAAGGAGGATACAACAGCAATACCTGAATTAGCTGTAGCGTGGGCATTCAGTAAGGACGCTACTGAATTATACTTCGTGATTAGAGGTGATGTGGTTGCCTATGATCCATGGAATGATAAGACCTACCCAGTAGATGCTACTGATGTACTATTCTGTATATGGAGAATTGCGAGACTTAACCTACCAGGTGGTCCTTCATGGATGATAACAGACTTCATAGATGTTAATGCATCTAAGGTACTTACTGAGGAGGAGTTTGATGAGATAGCTAAGGAAGGATTAATAGCTATGTATAAGGATAAGGAGAAAGAGATACATAGCCTTAAGGAGTTACTAGACTTCTTCGGCTATGAAGGAAAGACTGCTGGTGTAGTAATGTTTAAGCTATACTTCCCATACGTACCAATAATACACGTATTTGCAACAGGTGTTGGTAGTATTATGGCTATGGAATACATGCTTGGAGATAAGTATGAGGAAGCACTAAAGGCATCAAACTACGGTAAGAACCCAGTAGCTTGGGCTAAATACGTCATACCAAGCGAGGATGACCCATCACACAAGAAAGTAAGATGGCATCCAATATCAACAGGACCATACTATGTTGCTGATATAAAGGAGGGAAGCTACATACTACTAAAGCTCAACCCATACTACTGGAACGCAACACTCTGGGAGCAGCTATATGGTTACAAGCCAAGTAAGTAATTCCTAATATTACCTCTTTTTCTTGATTTAATTAATTAAATTCAAATAGTTAATTTGAACTCAACAACTTAAAATACTTTCTAAACATACATACTTAACGGAGTATTAACAAGAGGGTGTAACGTATGGGGATGACGAAATTCCTGATTAGACGACTCATGACCTTTATTCCGACAATAATAGGTGTTATGCTCATAACATACATAATAGCTTACGTAATCCCGACAGACCCAGTAAGGGCATGGGTTGGTGGTGAGAAACTTTTAAATCCTGAGGCATTGGAGAAGGTAAGACATAAGTATAAGTTTGATGCTCCATGGTATGAACAATTCAGCTTTCTAGTGACTTCACTATTTACGGGACAACTAGAGGACCCAGTTAGGCATAAATTAGTGGTTCAGGAGCTTAGCTATAGATTTCCAATAACTGTTGAGGTAGCTATATTTGGCTTCATATTCTTAGTCCTAATAGGCATTCCTTTAGGAATTATATCGGCACTTAAGAAAGATACACCCATAGATTTCTTCGTTAGATTATTCGCACTTTTCGGTAGCTCCATGCCTTCATTCGTACTTTACTACTTCCTAATACTAGCACTATTCGTTTATACCAAAACTACCTACTTAGCTGGAGTACCAACACCTAGTACAGCATGTATGAATATGATAGCCTCATACCCTGCATCAGCACCTGTGTTAGGACATATAGCGTTCTACTTAGGTCAAGTACCGATGTTTGGTGCCATGATGTGTGGTGAGTGGGGCATCGTGGTTGAGACAGCTAAGAGGTTCTACTTACCTGGTTTAGCATTAGGTCTACTAAGTGGTGGCTTCATAGCTAGGTTGGTAAGGAACTCATTACTTGACGTGCTTAGCTCAGACTACATACTCTTTGCAAGAGCGAGAGGCCTACCTAAGATGTGGGTTTGGAGACATGCATTAAAGAACGCATTAGTACCTCTGGTAACCATACTAGGCATTCAATTCGGAGTACTATTGGCTGGTGCGATCATAGCTGAGACTGTCTTTAATATACCCGGTATGGGTAGGTACATGTACGAGTCAATAATGAGGTTAAACTTCCCCGCAATCATATCTGGTGCTTTCCTCTTTGCATTAATATTCGTGACAGTAAACCTCGTTGTTGACATAATCTACGCACTAATAGATCCTAGAATTAGGTACTAGGTGAGAATCGTGGATATAATTTATAGAGCTCTATGCTCTATAATAGACTTATTCGCATCGTTCTTAGAGAGATTGAGACCCGGTTGGATTGAGAGAAATATGTCTAAAGTAGATGAGTGGAAATTAATGGCTTACGCATTTAGTAAATCGCCAATAGCAGTTACTGGCGGTATCTTAGCAACAATAACAGTTATATTAGCATTATTTGGTCCCATGATTGCTTGGGAGCCTTACTGGCAATATAAGGTAGTGGATAATCCTGATCTATGGCTTAAACCACCATGTCTGCCACCCTCATGTTCAGGGTATCCATTACTAGGTACTGATGAGTGGGGTAGGGATATATTTTCCTTAATATTCTATGGATATAGAATATCATTCATCATATCAATAATGATTGTAGTCTTAGGTGTACCTTTAGGGGTAATATTAGGCCTCGTTGCAGGCTATAAGGGTGGTTACGTTGATGAAGCAATTATGAGACTCACAGACGTCTTCATGGCCTTCCCAGGACTAGTATTAGCTATAGCCTTCGCTACCATATTGCCTCAAAGAATTAGAGGATTACTTGATGCATCACCACAACTTAAGGACTTCTTACTCTGGGTATTTGCTTTAAGGCCTCAAGAATATGGTCAATTAGCATCACTCTTATCAGTATTTCTTGCATTAGTGCTTGTCTGGTGGCCTACTTACGCTAGAGTAGTTAGAGGTACAGTACTTAGTGTTAAGGAGCAGACATTTGTTGAGGCTGCTAAATCATTGGGGCTATCGACATGGAGAATATTGGTTAAGCACATACTACCTAACATAGTATCGCCTATAATAGTTATGGCTACATTCGACTTAGCTACTGCCGCTCTTATGGCCGCCTCACTCTCATTCTTAGGTCTAGGTCCTCAGGACCCCGTACCTGAACTAGGTTTCATGATATCCAAAGCAGGTAGGTTCTTTCCTGAAAGAAGTTGGTGGATTGTTGTGGCTCTCGGTACTGTACTGCTATTAATAGCTTTTGGTTGGAACTTGTTAGGTGATGGGTTAAGAGATATACTTGATCCTAGAACAAGGAGAGCTATAGAAGTTAGAGCTAGAGCAAAAGCTCGAGCTAAAGCAGCTAAGGTTAAGAGTGGGTGATATTATGACTCTCGTTAAAACCGTAGAGGAAACTCTTGAGGAAGGTTTAGTACTTAAGGTTAGGGGCTTAGATGTTAGATTTTACACATACGCCGGTGTAGTTAAGGCAGTATCAGGTGTGTCCTTTGAAGTTAAAGAAAAGGAGTTTGTTGCATTAGTAGGTGAGACAGGCTGTGGTAAGACAGTAACTACGAGAGCATTAACAAGGCTCATTGACCCACCAGGTAGGATAGTTGCAGGTTCCGTACTCTTCAGAAGGAAAAACGGAACAGTTGTTGATTTATTAAAAGTCCCGGATGAAGTGTTAAGAGAGATAAGAGGAAATGAAATTGCTTATATATTTCAAGATCCATCATCAGCTCTAGACCCACTCTATACCGCTGGCTACCACATCGTCGAAACATTAATAGCACATAATAAGAAGGCAAAGAGAAGAGAAGCAGTAAAGGAGGCGATTAGATTACTGAAGGAGGTACTAATACCCCATCCCGAGGTAAGAGTGAAGAACTATCCTCATGAGTTAAGCGGCGGTATGAGGCAGCGCGTAGTTATTGCAACAGCTGTAACGAATAAGCCTAAACTATTAATAGCTGACGAACCTACAACAAATCTCGACGTAACAGTTCAGGCTCAAATACTCGATCTACTTAAGGAAATACAGAGTAGGTACGGTATGAGTGTTATCTTAATAACCCATAACTTAGGTGTTGTTGCTGATGTAGCTGATAGGGTGTACGTAATGTATGCAGGAAAAATAGTTGAATCAGCTGATGTATTCACAATATTCGAGAAGCCCATGCATCCATACACTAGAATGCTGCTTAAAGCTGTACCTAATCCATTAAAGAAGATAGAAAAACTAGAGTCGATACCTGGAACTGTACCTAATCTAATTAATCCACCACCAGGATGTAGGTTTCATCCTAGGTGTCCTTATGTTATGGATAGGTGTAGGAGGGAGGAACCACCAATGATTGAGGTAGAACCAAAACACTACATAACATGCTGGCTATACCATAGGAGGTGATGAGCTTGACCTCATTAGTTAAGGGCGTAGGTCTTAAGAAGTACTTCCCTGTCAGGGGTTCATTCTTTAAGAAAGTTAAAGCCGTTGATGGAGTAGATATAGAGATTGCGAAAGGTGAAACATTCGGTGTTGTAGGTGAGACAGGATCGGGTAAATCAACGCTGGGCAGATTGCTTTTAAGATTAATTGAGCCAACTGCTGGTAGAATATACTTTGACGGTAAAGATATAACGAAAATGAGGGGTGAGGCATTAAAGAAGTTTAGAAGAAATGCTCAAATGGTATTCCAAGATCCTCACACATCACTCAATCCTAGGTTAACCATAGCTGAAATACTCTTAGAGCCTCTCAGAGAGCATGGGATAATTGTTGATGATCCTGAAGCATTTCTTGTGGAACAATTAGAGATAGTCGGTTTAGGAAAACAGCATCTTTATAGATACCCGCATGAGTTAAGTGGAGGCCAGAAACAAAGGGTTGCGATCCTTAGGGCTCTACTTCTTAAACCTAAGTTTGTGGTACTTGATGAACCTACATCAGCTCTTGACGTCTCAGTTCAAGCACAAATCCTAAACATGCTTAAAGACCTACAGAGAAAGTTCAACATGACATACATGTTCATATCACACGACCTAGGCGTAGTTAAATACATGAGTAACAAGATAGCAGTAATGTACTTAGGTAAGTTCATGGAGATAGCAGATGC
>CAZAMI010000081.1:0-4823 GCA_964486465.1 uncultured Desulfurococcaceae archaeon
TTGCTCAGCAATAAGTACTGCAGCAGTCGTTGCTTTAGCAGGACCTGTAGGGTTCATAGGTTTAGCAGCACCTTGGATTGCTAGACTAACCATAGGTACGGACTTTAGGAAGTTATTACCTATATCTGTACTTACAGGCTCGATCATGTGTATTGCTGCTGATGTCATTATAAGAGTTTCAAGCCCTATCATGGAAGTACCATTAACAGCTATAACTTCATTCATGGGTGCTCCCATACTTATCTATCTGCTAATGAAGAGGTTGGGCTGGAGTGGTGCTTAATCATGAAGTGCGTCGTTGATGTTAGGAATGTTAAGGTTGTTCTTAACGGGAAGGTCATACTTAACGATGTGAGCTTTAAAGCTGAACCCGGTGAGATATTCACCATAGTAGGTCCTAACGGTGCTGGCAAGACTACACTTCTTAAGGCGTTAGCAGGGATAATTCGTATCACCTCAGGTACTATTAAGGTATGCGGATATGATTTAGTGTCGAAGGGCGTTTCATCACTGATAGGTTATGCACCAGCATCCATAACTATAGATCCATGGTGTAAAGTCATTGATGCTTTAATAGCAGCACGTTACGGTATATCAAACACATTTCTACCCACTACTGAAGATTATGAGGAAGCGTATAGAGTTTCGGAACTTCTAGGTATTACCCACCTACTCAATAGATATGTAGGTAGCTTAAGTAGTGGTGAAGGTAAGTTAGTTTTAATAGCTTCAGCACTTGTTAGAAAACCTAAAGTACTCCTACTTGATGAGCCTCTAGCATTCCTTGATGTACGTAATCAAGCACTAATAATGAAATTACTGAGAAATCTATCAAGAGAAGGATTAACAATAGTAACGACATCCCATGAACTCCACCTAGTAGCTATGTATAGTGATAAGGTGTTGTTACTAAATAAGGGAAGAGTTGTGACTGTAGGTAAGCCTAGTGAAGTATTGAGGAGGGATTTACTTGAGACAGTGTACAATACTAAGTTGATAGATGTTGAGAAAGCTAATCAGAGAATACTCATACCTACAGCGAAGGATTAAGCCTACATTAAATACTTATTACTTAAGTAGTGTTAATAGTTAGGGAGGTAATGGAGGTAGTAAGTCAATTAATGATGTTGGGGATCATACTTATAGTGATAGGGTCATTCTTAATCATGCTTGATATAATATTAAGAAGTACTAAAGCCTTAACACCTGAGGGTGAGGTTAAGAGAGAGATTAGAGGTGGCGGCGTCATTGTTATAGGGCCATTACCGATAATCTTTGGTAGTGATAGGAAAACCGCATTAATTATGGGTGTATTGGGGGCTATCATAATGTTAATCCTAATAATTACATACCTATACCTTTGGAAGGTTATTTAGGTGGTTTAGATGAGGCTACTAACAGTACTTGGGTTAATGCTGATAATTGCTGGCATATTACTTATTGTTGCATCAATGATTAAGCCTATAATCATAGGAGCTCAGGAAGAAACTCAAGTAACCGGATGTGTAATTATATTATTCGTACCAATATGCTTTAGTGGTAAGGGGGTAGCTTCATCCCTACCTATAATTATGAGTATTGCTTTCTTCATAATAGCTTTATTATTAATCATAATTATGATGTATAAAATATATAAATTAGTATCAAGTCCTGCAATGCCTTACGGTACTTAAATATCGTAGGATTAAAAATACACTAAAGGAATTACTTACGTTCTCCTTCATTGCTTTTAGCGCTTGTTGCTGTTTTCTTACCTTCCTTTCCACCTACCTCCTTCTCTAACTTCTTTAGTTCCTCCTCTAATTCCTTCTCTATCTCCTCTATAGGTTTCGGCGGTGGTGTTGTTGCTAATGTATAACCTATCCAACCAATGATACCAAATATAGCTGCAATAGCTACAGCTCCAGTAATCTTAAGTACGAATATGTCGTAGGGTGTAAAGAAGACTAACCATACATAAACAATTATGACTATTATTGCTGCGATGAGCAATCCTACACCTATAATTTGATCCTTATTCACGTATTTCCACCTAGATAATCTCTATACCTAAAAATTAAAAGTATTAAGTATTGGTGGAGTATATAATGGAAAGGTATTTTAGGTGGTATCGAATACGCTATTGGGTAGGGTCATGAGTGTGGAACTGGATTATTTCTTTAATCCAAAATCAGTAGCTGTTATTGGGGCATCAAGGACTCCCGGCAAGGTTGGATATGAAATTGTTAGAACACTTAAGACCTTTTATAAAGGTAAGATATATCCTGTAAACCCTAAAGCTAAGGAGATATTAGGTCTTAGAGCATACCCTAACATTAAGTCGATACCTGATGAGGTTGACGTAGCCGTTATTGCTGTACCAGCACCCAAGGTACCTGAGGTAGCTAAGGAGTGTGGTGGAAAGGGTGTTAAAGGGTTAATAGTAATTTCAGGTGGTTTTAAGGAGGTTGGTCCTGAAGGTGCTAAGCTTGAGGAGGAATTAGTCAATGTAGTCAAGAAGTACGGTATGAGGTTAATAGGACCTAACTGTGTTGGTGTCTACGTACCTAAGTCAGGTATGAACACACTATTCCTACCACCAGATAGGCAGGGATTCCCGAAGCACGGATTCATAGCTTTCATATCACAGTCAGGAGCGTTCGGTTCAGCCGTTCTTGATTGGGCAGCAATGAGGGGTATAGGTATTAGTAAGTTCGTTAGCTACGGTAATAAAGCTGATGTAAGGGATGAGGAGCTATTGCTATACCTTAGGGACGACCCCGATACCTACGTAATTACTGTATATATTGAGAGCGTTACTGATGGTAGGTCATTCTTTAAAGCTTTAAGAGAAACAACTCCGTACAAGCCTGTAGTAGTGCTTAAGGCTGGTAGAACTGAGGCTGGAGCGAGAGCTGCTGCATCTCATACAGGTGCCTTAGCAGGTCAGGACGCTGTCTACAATGCCGTATTTAAGCAAACAGGGGTTATTAGAGCCTACGGTATGGAGGAATTATTTGACTTAGCATTAGCTTTAGGTCTTCAGCCGCCAGCACCCGGTGATAGGGTGGCTGTACTAACTGTTGGCGGTGGTTCCGGCGTCATGGCTACTGACGCACTAGTTGATCTAGGTCTTAAGGTACCTAAACTTAGTGATGAGACCATAAGTAGGTTGAGAAGGGTAATATTACCTATAGCATCACCTTATAATCCAGTAGACCTTACTGGTTCAGCAACCGATGATCACTTAGTTAGCTCTATAGAGATACTCCTAAGGTCGGGTGAGGTAGATGCGATCATGTGGATTCCCTATTACATAATACCTGGACTTACAGCAGAGCTTAATAAGAGGTTCATTAAAGTTGTTAGAGATTCCTTCAAGGAGATAGGGCAACCGTTACCAATAGTTGGTGTAGCTACTGGTGGTACCTACACCACTAAGTATGCTAGAGAAGCTGAATCATTAGGTATACCGATGTACCTATCACCTGAGAGGGCTGCTAAAGCAATTAAGGCATTAGTTGATTATGGTGCTTGGTTGAGGAGAATTGGAACATACGATAACTACTTAGAGAGGTACATGAAGAGAATAGGTATATGATGTTTTTACCTATGATACCTTAATTAATTAGGGAATATGAGTATAGGTAAGTTAGTAATAGTAATCATTACATTATTGATCTCTCTATCAATAATTGCCTACACGATATACATAATAGTTAGTCCTCAAGAGGGTATTGGGGGGAGACCTACTATTGTAGCTAATGTCACACGTAGTGGTGAGGTATTCTTACCTTTACCGCGTAAAGTAACTACAATGACTGTTGAGGAAGCCATACTCCTTAGGAGGAGTTTAAGAGAGTATAAGGATGAACCACTAACTATTGAGCAGTTATCGATGATTCTATGGGTTGCTCAGGGAATTACCGAAACTAGGTGGAGGTTTAGGGCAGCACCAAGTGCTGGTGCTACATACCCTCTTGAGGTTTACGTAGTTATAGGTGAGAAGGGTGTTAGGTTTGATGGTGAGTTCCTGAAAGCTGGTGTATATAAGTATAACGTCTTAAGACATTCCTTAATCCTAGTTAGGGAAGGTGATGTTAGGGGTGAGCTCTATAGAGCCTCACTAGAACAGGAGTGGGTTAGGGATGCACCTATAGACTTAGTCATATGTGCTATCTATGAAAGAACTACTAGAGTCTATGGTGAGAGAGGCTATAGGTATGTATATATGGAGGTTGGTCACGTAGGCCAGAATGTGTACTTAATGGCTACAGCACTAGGCTTAGGTACCGTAGTTATTGGCGCATTCCATGATGAGTGGGTTGCAAAGATAATTAATGCTGAACCTAATGAGCACCCACTCTACATAATACCTGTAGGTGTGCCTGTTCATCCTTATAGGTTCTCCTTTGAGGAGTTAGGTAAGTGGTATGAATCTATGAGGAGTAGGTAATGGTTAATAAGACGTTTTTAAAGATATCCTTACTCCTAGTTGAATTAACCTCAATACCACTCCTCATATTAATGTCGCTATACATGATTACAGCGTACGGTATGCTTAATCCAAAATTCATAGGCTTAATAACAGGTCTTAACTACGTGACTTCATTGAGGATACACACCGATACCTTACTAAGGATGTCCTGCGTAATCCTAACAATGACGCACTCATACGGAGGCCTAACATTACTGGTTACGCGTCGAGTAAGAAATAGAAAAATAGCAAGCACGATTATTACATTAGTAACCCTAATCATAGTAACACTAGCATCTATATACCTAATAGCTGAAGCAACAAAGTAACATAAATCCAGATATAAACACCAAATAATAGGGCCCGT
>CAZAMI010000082.1:0-4801 GCA_964486465.1 uncultured Desulfurococcaceae archaeon
ATCCATCACCTAAGCTCTTAAAGTAATAAGCCTTACCCATTAACTTATTAAGTCTATCTTCATCATACCATACGTAGAGCGTCGTCCATGTACCAATACTGCTTTCAGCAGCAATAGCGCCGGCAGCATCCTCAATACTGAAGCCCTTAGCTGGACTCACTCTATAAACCGCTATTACATCCTCATCGAGGTTAGGCTTATAGTCCTTATGCACAAATGATGCGTATGGCTCAAACTCTTTAGGCATAACTACCTCCAGTAATTACTCTCGATAACTCATATCTATGATTTTCTCCTCCCTACAAGTATGCGGGCAAGTAGTGATGCAATTATTATTGCTATCAGCATCATAACTAAATACTCAGGTAATTTACCGCCTCTCTGGAATGGATTTAGAATCAGTAGTAAGTTCTTATTAGCTTCATAATCAGCTAAGACACAAGCTATCCTATCACCACTCGGTGACCACGCAATAGATCTTATGTAGCCCCTAAATTCTTGTGACTTAAGCCATAACTTAGTACTATCCTTTGTAATATTCATAAGCACTATACTACTCGTTAATACCCCACCTTGGGAACCACCTACAGTCGCTATAGCTATCGTATTAGTTAACGGACTCCAATCATTACTAGCTATGATGTATGTCTTATTCCCTAACTCCTTTACACCATAAGTACCTAGTTGAGTTAATACTTTACCATTACTGACTGAAAGTATTGTTAATACGTAATTACTTGGGTGAGGACCAACCTCATACGATATGTATTCGCCACTTGAGGACCACTTAATAGATTCTTCACGTAGCTCATCAGTCTCATGACTCAACACACCTGCAGTAGCTACTTGACCATAGGGTAAGCTATAATTCCATAGTATCTCGCCATTAATGTTCATTAACCCTAGACTTAATGATGTAAAGTACTGACCTCTTAAGCCACAGTAGCCTTTGAAAGCTATTAAGTCAGTATTCCTAGACCAGTAAATGCTGTCTATTAAGCAATTACTTAAGCTTACATTACTTAGCACTTCACCACTACTTGAAACCACTACTACACTGCTTGATACATTAATTATGAAGCCGAATGTATTGATACTATATGAAGCTAGTGCTACATACCTACATTCATGTGAGCATGATATTGAATATATAGGTATGTTAAACTTAACGTCTGAGGTTATACTACCGTTCATGTCCACCCTAATTAACCTACCTATAATAGATCCATTAGCTCCCTCCTCAATAACTGAGGCCATTAGACCCTTGCCATCAGGTAGCCAAGTAAATGATGTTAGGAAGCCCTTCATAGGATCTACATTGAGACTCCATAAACCTTTACCTTCAGCCGGGTCTATAAGTACTACCCTCCAATTAGTCTGTATAGCCAAGAATTTACCGTTAGGTGACCAAGAAGCCCTAATAATGCGTTCCTCAGCGTATGGGTTCGAGAACTGGAATAATACATGCCGTAGGGTCTTACTCCTTAAGTTAAGTATGTAAACATCCTTACTCCTAATAACAGCAACGAAGTCACCTGTAGGAGACCATGTAATGAGCGCATTAGAGGCATCACCTACATCACTTTTATAAGTAATAACCCACTCACTAGGATTGATTGTGAGAGCTACTGTGATTAATGCTAAAACTATTACGATGGCTAATGCAATCATTAATAACTTACTACCCAACATCCTACCACTCCTTAAACCCATCAATACCATCACCCTTAAGTACTACAGCCTAAACCTAAATCCTACGCTTCCTACTACTTGAGCCCAAAAATAACCTTAATGAAGCACTTACTCACGCTTTTTAGTGGGCTTGATTAAGGCTAAATATATCGTATCTATGACCGCTCTCCTATAAGCAATCACTTTAAACCTAATGTTAAACCCACTAATTATCTTAGCTAATTCCTTAATGTTAGTTAGCGATGAGAACGTAAGTAGTACCTTACCATGCTCATAGACTATGTTAAGTGATAGCTTCAGTAATTCCTTAATACACTCTAACGACTTACCGCAACACCAGTTAATATCTAATGAATCCTTAGGATTTATGGGTAAGTATGGAGGGTTTATCAATACGTAATCTACCTTAACTTTCAACAAGTCGTTTATACTACATAGTATCTTAACCTTATTATTCACACCATTAACTCTCGAATTTATTGCAGTTACAGCTAACGCCTTAATGTTAACGTCGTAAGCATAAACCACTTTAACTTCAGGATTTAATGCTGAATATATTGATAGAATACCTGAACCACAACCTAGATCGGCAACTATTCCTTGAGGCTCTAAGTTACTTATTATTAGTGAGGAAGATAGCGTGAATACTGGATTAAAGATGCCTTCAGGTATGTACAACTTAATACCTTTATAATTAAAGAACTTAGTTATCTTAGGTACTAACTTATGTGTTATTCTTAAAACTAATCTTACAAACTCACTTAGAACCATATTGACTAGCTCCTTAAACCTCACAAATTTACCACGAAGTCCTCCTTAAAAACCTCTTAGAGAGTACTAAGACCGCTATGAAAATAACACCAAAGACGCCTACTAATAGTATTGGGTTAATCGGTTGATGACCTACCTCAATACCTATAGTTCTTCCAAGGTACGTAATATCTGCATTACCTACCTTAACTATGGCCCAACCCTTAGGTATGGCCTCCATACCATCAGTAGTTGTAATGATGTCCAGAAATCCTACACTGAAATCACTATTCGGTGCTGACTTAACTACTATGGCAAGTCTCAACTGCCTCGGTACAGTAATATTGCAGTTAATTAACTTAATACCATTCAGAGTTATTTCTATGCTATCAGACCTAATCTTAATTATTAATACATTCTCAACATCGGGTCTTACCTGAGGCTCTAGTACGTTATTAGAGCAAGTGCACATTACTTTGTTAATGATTAAGTGCCCCTCAACATACTTAGCTAGTACACTATAAGTTACTGGATCTTCATAATAAAGCACCATCGATAGAGTACCGTAGCCGACCGTTACATACCTAAACTTAATCACTAAATCTTCATTAAACACTAATGGTGTCTCATTAGTCCATACTCTTACGTACCCTCCCCTACTAACTCGTATATACATGTAGTAACTCTCCTGAATGCTTGAAGCAAGGGCATTAATGGCCATAATATTAATTATGAATATGATTAGGAGTACCAATATAGAACAATTCATGCATGTATGGTGACGTACGTATAATACTCCATAAGCTCTCAGGGTTCCTCCCAAACTATGTAGGGTCTTATGAAGTGTTCTAAAAATCACTTAATACGTATTCAAGAGCTTTCAATGCATGAATTCTCGCAGTATCATAAAGCTTTAAACCGTTTCCCGTCTTAGGTCATTGTAGGTTTCGCTAGGACGGGTTGCGCCTCTACTCCATGCTTCATCGTGGTTACAAACCACTCTACGTGGAGGTCATGGGCACCCTTCAGTAGGCAGACGGCATAACCCCCTACATCTAGGAGGTACTTTCTAACTAGATTCATAGCCCCCACAACGTCCCTATCATGTATGAATCCACATCTAGAACACGTCATTATCCTTGGTTTCCAATCATTCCTCTGGGCATGACCCGTCATCGGAACGAGTTTAGAACCACAAATAGGACATATAGAGGAAGTATGTGAAGGATTAACTAAAACGTGAGGAATGCTATGTTCCTCTAACTTCTCAGTTATTAACTTATGTATTCCACGTATACTTGATTGTTTCAATTTATGAATGTTAAGTCCATTCAATCTTTTATTTTTCTCAATAACCTTATCTTGGAACCTCTTAGGTAGCTTCTCAAGGACAACAGTTCCGTCCTTTACTATCTCAATTATTTTCCTGGCGAGCTTAAATCTAATATCTCGTTTGATATTCCTCTCTTTCAACTTCCTCAATGACACTCTAAGTCTCCTATTATCTTTAGCACCAAAGAGTTTACTCCATTTTTGCTGTATCCTTGCTCTTCTATAAGCGTATCCAAGCACTATCTTTGATAAGCTAGTAACTATGGTTATTGCCTTATTCTCGGGATAACAGTATATCGTTACATTATTTTCGTTAATATCAATACCATAGATTTTAGCTGAATACACACTTCTAACCTCTATATTCTTCATGAATACTACATAGAGGTACAATTTACTTCCTACGAGCTTCCATCTAGCAGAGCTTCTAAGAGTCCATCCCCCATTATAGTATCTCCAGAACAGTTTATGGAAATATAATGGAATATTTATCCAACCGTCATGTGTTGCTAACCTTACTCCCTCAAATGTTAGCTTCCATAACTGGTTATCACATCCAATGCTCCATCTCCTAATCATGGGCTTATTAGTTTTAGCTAATCCTTTCTTCTTAAGCTTCTTGAAACTCTTGAGTCTCTGTGAAGCATCACGAATAGCTTCATGTATATAGTGTGAAGGGATATCGGGATACTTCTTCCTAAACCTCTTATACAATGTTTTCTTAGCTTTAACCCATGAAGTAATGTTATTGTTCCACATGTGTTCTAGTGCTTCAGTAAGGATTCTACCCGTAGACTTGATAGACATAACTAAGTACCTCAACCTTAGCCTTAGTTAATGGCAGTGATGTTAATATTACTGTTCTTTCAAGGGTCTCTAATTGCTTGTTCAACTGCTTCCACCACCTTCCTATACTTATGGCTACGCTTACCATAGATTCTAGAGGCAAATGAAGTTGCTATCTCTATCAAATCCTCAACCAGTTCTTGGTAGAAATCCTTGGGTGGTTCTTGAAAAGCTACCATGA
>CAZAMI010000083.1:0-4724 GCA_964486465.1 uncultured Desulfurococcaceae archaeon
GAGTTGAGACTAAACCTGATGATGTCCATGGATTCTATGCAGCAGTAGGTATACTCACAGCCAGAGGTGGAATGACATCACATGCAGCAGTAGTTGCAAGAGCTATAGGTAAACCTGCAGTCGTGGGTGCTGAAGCCATCAAGATAGACTATGAAAAGAAAGTGTTTAGAGTGGGTGACATAACCATTAAGGAGGGTGATTGGGTAACTATTGATGGTAACACAGGTAATGTGTACATAGGTAAAGTACCAACAATAGAGCCAGAGTTGATACCTGAGTTGGAGATGCTACTTAAGTGGGCTGATGAGATTAGAAGATTAGGTGTTAGAGCTAATGCTGACGTACCCGATGACGCGATTATAGCTAAGAAGTTTGGTGCTGAAGGTATAGGTTTATTGAGAATTGAGAGAATGTTTAGGAAACCTGAGAGACTAGAACTGTTAAGGAAGGTCATACTAGCGGAGGATAAGGAGGAGCGTGAGGAGTACTTAAGGCAGTTAGCACAAATGATTAAACCTGACTTTAAGGAGATGCTTAAGATAATGGATGGCTTGCCAGTAGTCATAAGGCTTATAGATCCGCCACTACATGAGTTCTTACCAGCACCTGAAGAAATACTCAAGGAGCTTTATGAGACTAGAGTAGCTTACTATACATTAAAGTCATCTGAAGCAGTCAAAGAGGTAGCTCCCGAACTTGTAAAGAAGTATGAAGATAGGATTAGAGAGCTCGAGAACTTATTAAGAAGAGTAATGGCACTTAAAGAACATAACCCAATGATGGGTCATAGAGGTGTTAGAGTAGGAATAACGTATCCCGAAATTTACTACTACCTAGCTAGGGCAATGCTTGAGGCAGCAGCTGAACTAATTAAGGAGGGCTATCATCCTGAGTTAGAAATAATGATTCCTCAAGTTAGCCACGTTAATGAGATAAGGTTCGTTAAGAAACATGCAATATTACCCGCAATAGCTGATGTCGAGAAGGAGTATGGAGTTAAAATACCAGTTAAGATAGGAACCATGATTGAGACTGTAAGGGCGTGCCTAACAGCTGCTGAGATAGCTAAGGAGGTAGACTTCTTTAGCTTCGGAACTAATGACTTAACGCAAGCAACATTTAGCTTCAGCAGAGACGACGTTGAGAATAAGTTCATGCCACAATACCTGGAACTCGAAATACTATCAGATAATCCATTCCAGACACTAGACATTAGTGGCGTAGGTAAGCTCGTTGAAATAGGTACAAAGGAAGGTAAGAAGGCTAATCCACGCTTAGAGGTCGGTATATGTGGCGAGCATGGAGGTGATCCAAGATCTATAGAGTTCCTACATAAGGTAGGACTCGACTACGTCAGCGCTTCACCATACAGAATAGTGGTTGCTAGATTAGCAGCAGCACAAGCAGCAATTAAGGAAAAGCTAGGTAGGCTTTAAGTAAAACTTACCATTTTCTCCTAGACTCTAAAAACTCCTCCACATGCGGTGTCTCCTTAACTATTCTGAACGCTATACTTGTCATTGACCTCTTAACATATGGTATCTTTATTAATCTCTTAATGAACCTATCTAAATCATCTATACTCTTAAATGTGGTTATTATCGCTATATCATATTCACCCGTAATGTCATAAACAGCTCTCACATTTTTCTCCTTGGCCAACATCTCTTCAACCCTCTCTATATATGCTCCATCAACCTGAATCAGTGTTAAAGCATTAATTTGATAGCCTAGCTTTCTATAGTCTATTAAGGTTGTAAAGCCCTTAATTATACCTGCTTCCTCAAGTCTCCTTATACGAAATACTATTGTACTTGGTGACTTCCCTAAAGATCTAGCTAATTCCCTAATACCCTCACGACCCGTTAGTGCCAATCTTCTGATTATCTCCAGGTCTACTTCATCAAGTTTTATCTCTCGTTTTACAGTCATAATGAGCACCTATTAACATACTTTAGTACCAGGCTTCACGGGCGCTTCAACAGTTAATAGAACAGGTTTTTCTTCTTCGCCACATCCGGCAGCTAATATCATACCTTGAGATTCTAGACCCAGCATTTTTCTCGGTTTAAGATTGGCAACAACAATTACATATTTACCCTTAAAGTCCTCTGGTTTATACCATTTTGCCAGTCCTGCTAATATCTGCCTTGTCTCGCTACCTAAATCAACAATCAATCTTATTAGCTTCTTAGATCCAGGAACTCTTTCAGCTGACTTCACATAACCAACTCTTAAATCTACCTTACGGAATTCATTTATATCAATAAGTCTTGAATTCATTTATTCGACCCGAAATAACTAATGAATTATGCATTTTATAGCTATGTGCTAAGAGTATATATTGAAAATTGCTCTTGTGAAGTTACAGGATCTCTTAAATCGTTACTTCCTTAACGTAATGGGCTTAAACTTTACTACATAAGGTATTGCGCCATCAAGCGTTCTTGCTGAAGGTGCTATAGTTGCTTCTACCTCCATACCTACCCTTATATCCTTAGGATCAACATTTATTATTTCAGACATCACCATCACATCATTAAGTTTTATTAAGGCTATTATCAACGGTGCGTCAAAACCTTTTATAGGTACGTTAAGTATGGTGTAAGATACCACCTTACCTCTTCGCGGTAGTTGAAGTATTTCTACATTCTTGGAGCCGCATTTGGGACATGCACTTTTAGGTGGATAAGTTGTAAATCCACAGTCTTTACATTTACTCGCTGTAAGTTTAATTAACCTATCTTTAAACCTCCATATACGCTGTATTGTCGTCACTTACCCTCACCTCCTTAATATTACTGTTGTTATGTTGGAGCCTACACCTCCTATGTTTTGAGCTAAACCTACTTCACCTCCAACATTAAAGCCTGGGAAATCCCCCCTTAATTGCATTACAACCTCGGCTATCTGATAAATACCTGTAGCACCAACTGGATGCCCTCTAGACTTAAGGCCTCCTGATAGGTTTAGTGAAGGTTTATCTCCAGGTTTAAATCTACCTTCAGCTAGTAACTTAGGTGCTTTACCTTTAGGTGCAAGGCCTATACTCTCTATACTCAACATAGCAATTATGCTATATGCATCATGAATTTCGGCTACATCTACATCTTTAAGTTCTATTTTAGCCATTTCTAACGCCTTTTTAGCTGATAACTTAGACGCGTAGAGTTCGTCTAGTGCATACCTAGATGTTATATCAGTACTGTCAAGAGCGTTACTGATGCCTGCAACTAATATGGGTGTATCACTTAGCTTTTTAGCTAATTCCTCATTAACTAAATATACAGCCGCTGCACCATCACTTATTGGGCATGCGTCGTATAATCTTATAGGATCAGCAATTATTGGCGAGTTTATTACTTCCTCTAAGGTAACCTTCTTCCTTAGATGAGCATACGGGTTATGATAGCCGTTTTCATGCATTAATACAGCCCATAACCCCATTTCTTCTCTAGATATGTTGTATTTTTCCATGTAGTATCTCATGATTAAAGCATTAAGTCCGGCAAAACTAACACCATATATTAATTCATAGTCAGCATCAGCTGCCCAGGCCAACCCTCTTGAGGTATCAGGTGTTGGTCTTTCATTAAGTTTTTCAACACCTACAACCAGTACTCTCTTAAATAATCCTGATGCGATTAATGAATAACCAGCTAAGAATGCTGCTCCTCCGGATCCACATGCGCCTTCAACCTTGAAGCCACTAATACCTCTAAGTCCTACATGATCAGCAATTAATGATGCTAGGTTCTCCTGCTCAATGAGGCTACTCAGCATATTGCCTATGATGATAGCTTCAGGTTTCTCGTTACCTACCTCATCAATAGCTTTAAATATAGCTTCAGCAGCTAAGTCCCTTAAGCTCCTATCTATACGTCTACCGACCTTAGTCATTCCCACTCCAGCGACATATACTTTAGTCATAATTATCACCGGGTTACCTCTTACTTATGAATGCAATCACTCCTGAGTCCATATATGGTGATAAGAACATAAATAAGATACTCCTACACTTACTAATTACCTGCTCCAAGGTCTTAAAAGCATGAATTATGGGGTCTTCAATACTCATCTTAAGTACGTTCATTAATGACTTAATTGAATCTGAGTTAAGTCCTAAATTAGAAGCAACCTTAATCATGACCTTAGGTATGGGCGAGTATCCTGCAATACATACTTCATTATTAAGGTTAATACTACTACAGGATTTAACTTTATTCCTTAGTTTCTTAATCCAGACATCACTTAAGAAGTCGTAATATGCTCTTAGGTCAGCCTTTGAATCTATCATAAAAAATTCGTTCTCTTTTAGTATGTCTAAATATTTTACCTCTAAACAGGTTTCTCTACAGTTACTTGATACATTAATCATTGATATGTGCTTCGACGGTACTATATAGGTTAATGTTAATGGGTCGAAGCCTAAGTTAATTAATGGAGTAGTTAGTTTAACTGCGTCTATTATATCATGAACTACTATTACATCTTTATTGAGAAGACCTTCTAATATGCTCCTAAAGTTTGTATTAGCTATATTACCTAATGATTTACCTATAAGTAGTAATGCTTTAGATTCTGAAATGCTGGGATCATTACTAATAATTTCATAGAGGGCTTGAATAGTGTCTTGGCGCGATTCACTTATGTCTTTACTTACCCAGGTTATGATTTTCAACACAATTTCACTATACCACACTCCTTACTACACCTTTTATTGT
>CAZAMI010000084.1:0-4688 GCA_964486465.1 uncultured Desulfurococcaceae archaeon
AACTGGAAAGTAACTATCTTCAGGAACAGAATTATAGAAATGGTATCTATGAAGGCACCAATCTATGGACTCAACGTAAAATACGTCGACCCTAAAGGAACATCGAGCTCTAGAGAACACGAAGAGGCTATGAAGAAATACGGTCTCGATAGACATACATCATCCACCTACTTAATAGCGTTAAAAAGTATTTAGAAGTATTCAGAAATGTTTAAATTTAACGTAAAATCGGTAACAGCCTCAACAGCTCTTTCCAAGTCAGAAGTAGTCCATCTACCTCTCTCTTTAACCTTGCTTAAGACATTCTCTATGCCTAGACTCATCGTTAAGGCCTTTATAGCCTCCTCAGTTACCTTATAGATCTTTTCACTCGCTTGTGCTGGGTCCTTATCAATAAGTCTCTTACCTCCACTTAAGAAGTATTTAGCTAGTTCAGCATAAAGCTTAGCCTTCCTACTACGTTCAATATTAATTTCGTTCATGAGTAACTCAATAATCTTAGCCTCAATATCTATTCCTAGTTCCTTAAGAACTTTTACTAAAGCTCCAGGTAACTTGATCGTGAATTCACGCGACATTATTCGCCATAAAGTAACTGTGTAGGAAGGTATTTGAAGTATATACATCATAGGTAGACTAATTTACAACAATAGACTATCATTAATCTATGTAGTGAAGAATACTTATTTCCTCATGCTATGCATGATTTTAGGGTAAGAAGTCATGAGCTTACCTCCTCACCTACGTTTCGACTTTAACAAAGCTACGAGAATTATTACGTCATTTATTAGTAACCTCATTAGTGAGTCTGGCGCCAATGGCGTAGTTATTGGTTTGAGTGGTGGTAGCGACTCAGCTCTTACTGCAACCTTAGCTGTTAAGGCTTTAGGTAAGGATAGGGTTAAGGTTGTTTATCTACCTGAGAAGGAGAGTAGTAGGGAGTCTTATAGATTATCTAAGGTTACTGCTGAATTCTTAGGTTTAGAGCTTCATATACTGGACATAACTAAGGCTGTAGAGGCTTTCCTTAACCTCTTAGGTCTAAACTACGAGTCAGCGCCCAAGATAGTTAAGGGTAATATTAAGGTTAGGTCTAGAATGCTCATACTCTATGCCATAGCTAATCTAGAGAATAGACTAGTATTAGGAGCGAGTGATAGGTCTGAATGGCTTATAGGTTACTTCACTAAGTGGGGTGATGGAGCAGCTGATGCATACCCAATAATAGGTCTATATAAGACTCAAGTAAGGGCCTTAGGACTGCATCTAGGGATACCTGAAGAAGTTGTTTTAAGACCGCCAACACCTGACCTATGGCCTGGACATACAGCTGAGGGTGAGTTAGGCATCACCTATGAACAAATAGATGAGGTACTCTATAGGATCTTCGATGAGGGCTTACCAGCGGAAAAAGTACCTGAAGTGACTGGTATACCCAAGAAGGTTGTTGATAGAGTCCTAGAGTTGCATAGGAAGTCTGAACATAAGAGGAACCCTTTTAAAGCACCCTTTAAATCATTTAAGGAATTACTTTAATACTAACAATTTACTTAGTTTTACTTGATCTATCACTCCTGAATACTAAGAATAGGTATGTTAGGGATAATGAATAAATTATTGCTGTAATCCTTAAGGGTAGCTCTAAATCTATGCCTAACATGTAACCACCTAAGCCTCTACCGATAGCGCTAGGTACGCTCCTAGATAGATCAACTATTGATGAAGCCTTACCTCTATGTTCAGGTGGTACAACAGCCATCATGAATGCTGTAAAGAGTGGGCTTGCAACATTCATCAATACAGTCCTAGCTATGTATAGTGTGAATGCTAGTAGATAATTATTAACGAACGTTATAGCGACTAGTGGAGGTATACTCGTAAAACTCACGAGGATAAACGCTTTAAGTGGACTACCAACAAACTCACTAACTTTAGGCATGAACATCATGAGTAACGCCATAAGTAGTGATTCAGTACCGTAGAGAGTACCTAACTCACCGCTCTCAATACCGTACTTAAGCATGAAGTAGTAACTAATGTTGTGTATAGACATCGCAGCACCTAACCCTATGAGTGCTTCAAACACCATTACCTTACTAATAACTCTCCACGTACTCTTAGGTATTCCCTTAAATGACTCTACAAACCCTCCTACACTCCTTGGCGTTCTAGGGGTATCTATGATCTTAATTTTAGTTAATGGGATAATGGCAAGTAATGACAGCATAGCTGTGGTAAGTAACGTATATTTGTAAACCTCAAGGTAGGACAGACCGTAAGTCTTAGCAATTATTTCAGGCAGCCAGCCAGCATAACTACCTATAGCATTACCCACCATATCTAAAGCATCAATGTAAGGGTAAACATAGTAATACCTCTCCTCCCTAACAACCCTACTAACTAATACTCTAAAACCTATGAAGGGTATAGAGCCAACGAATCCTCCTAGAAATGCTGATAGATAAATTAATATCTTCACACCAGTAACCATTAATAGGATACTTCCTGAGGAGGCTATCAAAGACACTATCATTACGTGAATAAGCCTAAACCTATCAACAATCCATCCACTTATCGGCAGCGTTACAATAGATGAAGCTACCGATATAGAACCGAATAAGCCGAACTCAAAAGGTGTAAACCCTAATGACTTAAGGTAGGGTGCTTCAATAAGCCATATTAAGGACCAGAAGAACGCATCTATTACTGTATACACTATTAGCTGTGAAGGAACATCCCTAAACCCTTTAATAACATTACTTAACGTCCTCATACCTCTTAACCTCATTTACGCTTATGCTAAACTCATCTATCTAGGTATGTTAGTTACTTAGTCAACCTATTTAGAAAGATAATGTAGCATTTATAAAAAGTTAACTCCATAAAGAACGTAAATGTATAGTAAGATTTAACCTAATGTAATAAATCTTATTGTGTAATAACTTTAACGCTTGCAAACCCCATCCATGGTAATTTTAATGATCCTATATCTTTTACCTCCCTACTCACGAAGTTTATTCTCTTCAATATTTTCCATATGTTACCTGCTATCATAGCACCTTTAACAGCTTTTAATTCACCCTTACGTATGATCCATGCTGGTACGGCAACAACACTAAACTCACCAGTTTCTGGATTACTACTATGAGCACCCTGTAATTCATTGATGAGAAGCGCCCTTTCACATGAATTAACATAGGAGTCAATGGATTCGGTACCCGGTGTTACCATAAAATTACTGAAGCCTACACTCGGCTGTATATTATATGATGTCCTAACAGCATTACCTGTTGATGGTCTTTCAGCCCTCCTACCCCAGTACGTATCATATATAAACCCTTTCAATACACCCCTAACAATTAGTTCGGTCCTCCTTTTAGGTACGCCCTCGCCATCGAACTTAGACGTAGCCATACCACCGGGTATTAAGCCGTCGTCGACTATAGTTAATGACTTAGAAGTTACTCGTTCGCCCTCCTTACCTCTTAATGGAGATTTACCCCTAACAGCGTTATCACCCCTTAACGCAGGCATTACTGTATATGTAAATAGTGATGACATTGCTTCGGGCTCTAATACTACATCATAAGTCCTAGGCTCTACCTTAATAGGCTTTAGAGCTTTCAACGCTCTGTCTACAGCCTTATTAACTACTTCATCTACAGAGCATTCCTCAATCCTCCTACTACATACCTCAAAAACTGAGGGTGTAGTATAGCCGGCTTCATTAGCAACGACCTCTATACCTACCATAGTAGCTGTACCTTCATCAACACCTTTCACACCATTACTATTACTTATAGCTACTATGAAGTGCGTATAAGTTGAAACAGCGTAGACTACCGTAATCCTTTTATCACTTAATGCTCCATCAAGTAATGATTTAATATCGTTAACGGCATCACTTGTTGATTTACCAGCTATTCTCTTAGAGAAAGTATCCTTAGGTGTTGTATACGTGAATGGGCCTCCAGGAAAGCCTCTCCAAAATCTATCTTCAGGAGTTCCCTTGGCAACCTCCATAGCCTTCTCGATAGCATTAATTAAGCTCTCACTATCAAATCTATTAGTGTATGAAAACCCAACTTTCTTACCTATAGCAACTCTAATACCTACACCTAAATCCCTCACTTCAGAAGCTGTATGTAATTTATTATTATGAGCTAAAGCTTCAACACATCTACTGTATGTAGCGTAAGCTTCAACCTCAGTAGCACCTCTGCTAATGGCTTTCTCAGAAATATAATCAATTACCCTGAGTAGCTCATCAATAATATTACTCATCTTAGTAAGTACCCGGTAGGGTATCTACGTATGAGTTTAAGTATGTTGATGATCTTAATACACTGGGTTAATCCTAGGTAGGGGCAGAAACGTTTAAATGTTTCAAATTGTATCTTTTTGTACGGAGCAAAGCCCTATGGGGTGATGGGGGCATTGCTCCAAGCCCCGTAGGGTTAAACGTAGATGGGAGCCCCCGTGCCGTTGGGCTCGACCACCACCCATGACCCAATGATGCTGAGGCGAGGTGGAAGTCCCTACCGCAGATACAGTATGCTATAGATTTAAACAAAATGAAGCAGTAGGGACAAACGGTATATACTTTGTCCCTACATACATGGCTTTAGGATATCCAACACATGTAGCTATAGGTACGTCGAGTACTCAAATGTTGCCAGTAGCTGGTT
>CAZAMI010000085.1:0-4592 GCA_964486465.1 uncultured Desulfurococcaceae archaeon
TCATAGAACTTAGGTAGGAACTCTACGAAGCATAATCTTAGCGAGTGTATGAATGCACCTAGTACACCGAAAGTTAAGTTTAGTAAGTTAGCTAAGAACATTATGATGATAGACACTAACACACCAATGATTAATCCTAATATCTTAACAGGTATTAAATATCCCATCGATGAAGCAATACCTAGCGCTATTGAGTTAAAGTTTTGAGCGAGGAGTGTCGTTGCTAGACCTATACCAGCTATACGGGTGTATGACATCACATCACCTAGTAATCCTGTAATGTCGAATAGCCAGAACAGTATTGCTAAACCTCTATAAGCTATAAACTTACCTGCGATAAGAACACCTAAACCTGCTAACGCACCATAGAGTAAGTATTCAGGATGCAGACCTAAAATCCCAGGTAATTTAACACCTATGAATGTGTTTAATACGTAAGGTATACCGAAAACTTCAGCTATGAAGAATCCTACCTTAGATATGAAGTCACCCATAGCTCTCTTCTTCCAATACTTAATTAAAGCTAGTACATGACCTATGTTAACATGGATTAAACCTATAATTAATGCTAGTTTTATGAAGAACATAGGATTAATTAATGGTAGTATAGCTAGCTGAGCAGATTCAGTACTAGCTGGTACTAAAGATATACCATTACTACTTATAATTACTGAATACCCGGCAAAGCTATTAGACAGTACACCGAAAAACATTGATGATAATGAAAGCGCTATGAGGAGCTTCTTAAATGTTAAGTAACCCTCACTATAAGGATTCTCCACTAGCCCTAATCGCTCAAGTACAAACATAGCTATAATCAATAAAGCTAAACCATAAATGAAATCAGCAAACATAAGCCCGAAGAATAGCATTAATGAGTAGGCAAGTATAGGTGTTGGATCCCATTCATTGTAATTCGGTATACCATAAATCTTAGTTATAAGTTCAAACACCTTGAGCGGTTTAGGATTCTTCATCTTAGTTGGTGGCTTCTTATTAGTACTTAACTTGGCTACATATACATGCTTTAATTCCTTATATAGTACGTCCTCGATTAGGTGCATATTAGAGATAGGGATCCAACCCTCAATACCTACTAAGTACTCACTCATGAGTGCTGCAAGTATGGCGTCAAGTTGCTCCTTGACTACGTTAACATATACTTTAGCTAATGCTAAGTCGTTGACCACATTCTTCACAAGACCGCTTAGTTTAGTTCTAGCCTCATTAAGTTCTCGTTTAAGTTTTTGAACTTCATCTCTCAAGTTAGTTAGGAAATCCTTGATTTTCATACTTACTTTAGGAAATTCAACAATTCTTAAATTAAATTTCTTAACATTATTATTCACTATGACCATAAGCTGTGTATCAATTACTGCTTGTAAGAGGTATGTATCTTCATTAATCCTATATTCTCTAACCATATATACACTTAGTTGCCTCTTCCTGCTCTCCTCGATAAGGTATGTCTTAAACTCATTAATGTTTTGAGGTTTACCCGTGAGTGTTATCGCTGAAATAACCTCACCCCGGAAGTTTAAATAATCTAACGTAGCATTACCTAATCCGTAAACATTACTAAGAACTTCAAGTACGTTAAGTAGTTCTTCCTCGTATCTTAACTTACTCTCTAATCTCGATATATTCTCGGTGAGCAATTCCGCATTTTTCAGTACCTGCCTTAACTTCTCGTAGAGTGAGTATAACCTCTTCCTAATAACTGTGGGCGTTAAGTACTCCTTGATTTCGATTAAAGTTGGCATTTCTATGTACTTCTCAATGGCTGAGATAATCTTCTCCACTTCCTCGAGTCTTTTTACATCACTAAGTATCCTCCTTCTATCCTCTTCAGGTATTTTACCTACTACCTCGACATGTATGGTGTTGAGTTCCTGTAGTTTATTTATGGCTTTATCAATTAGATCCTTAGGTACTAATATCCTCACATAAGCTAATCGCTCTGGTATAGTCAATATCAAGTCTTAACACCTAGTATCTTCCTAACGAACTCATCAATTATTGAATCGCGCCACTTCTTGAAGTTCTCCTTAATCTTCTTCTCACGAGACATATACTCACTCATTACTTTATTAAACCTCTCTTTAAACTCATTAATAATGCTTTCAACCTCCTCCTTCGTTAGCACTTCACCTAAATCTTTCTTATCTAGTTCCTCAGCCTTTACTTTAGCCTCTTTAATTATTTCATCAGCCTTCCTTTTTGCTTCCTCAATAATTCTCCTTGCCTCAGCCTCAATATCGCTTATTGACATCTCCTTCACCTTAATTAGAGTTTAAAATTAGCTTATAAGCATTGGTACCTCTGAAATATTTTTAAGCGTTATATAAATTCTTTAGATGATTAAGTAAGACTTATATTCCTCAGAAGAGTATACTTAGAACCCTGGTGCTGAAGTTTTGGATGTAACTTCATTTGTGGCAACATTAGGGTTAGCATTAGGTCTAGCTGGTGGTTTAGCTGGTTCATCTATAGGGACAGCTAGGGCTGCTTCAGCCGGATTATCGGTATTAGCTGAAGAGCCTGGATTTTTTAGGCAAGTATTAATACTCTCCGCATTGCCTATGACACAGACATTCTACGGACTTATATTTTCTATACTGGGCTTCACTACAGTCCTACCTACGGTCACACTGACGGACATAAAGGCTTGGGCCTTTCTAGGTATAGGTATAGCTGTATTTGCAGCTGAGCTCGCATCTGCCTGGATGCAAGGAATAGTCTGTATGTCCGGAATAATTGAGTTACCAAAGACGAGAGGTGCCGTTTGGATTCACACACTAATCTTGGCTTCCTACGTAGAGCTATTCGGAATATTAGGTCTAGTATTCGGATACATACTGCTAATCATAGTTGCTGGCCTACCAATATAAGGAGCGTAACATAGTAAAGTCTAGACTTGAACTTAGGTGATATGCATGAGTATAGAGAGTTTAAGAGAAGCAGTAATTAGGAAGGCTCAAAAGGAAGCTGAGAGAATAATTGAAGAAGCAAGAAGAAGAGCTGAAGAGATAATAAGAGATGCTATGAAGCGTTATGAGTTAAGAGTGAAGAGACGTAGGGATGAACTTATCTCAAAAGTAATTAATGAAGAAAACATGAGATACGTTAGGAAGGTTATGGAGCTAAACATTAAAATGACTACATTAAAGAATGAAATACTTAATGAAGTACTTAAAGGTATTGAGGAGAGGTTAAGAACTAGCAATACTAATACTAGAAGAGAATCGTTGAGAGCATTACTTCGTGAGGTTCTGGGTTCTGGTGTATTACCTCCAAATACTAAGGTAATTATTAGGGTAGTTAAACAAGACATGGATTTAATTAAAGAGTTGATTAAAGAGGAGGGGATTACAGCAATAGTCTCAAAAGTAGAGACCTTAAGTGATGACCATATTGGTGGTTTAATTATTGAAACTGAAGATGGTTCCATAGCTGTAGATAATACCTATAAGACACGCCTTGAGAAGTTAAAACCTGAAATAACTAAGGTTCTTCAAGAGAAGGTATTGGGGACTTAGCAAATGAATGAGAAGGATAATAAGTTTCTAGTTATGGTTAAGTTAAAGATAGATAAAACATTCAATTTAGAAAGAGCTTTAGTAGTTAAGGATAAGACACCTCATAGTATTGATGAATTTGAAAATATATTGAGAGACTTAAATTGTGAGGTACTGACATGCCTTCAGTCAATTAGAGCGCAGGAGGTTAAGACCGCAATTGATATATATAATGAAGTACTTAAGTGTTGGATTGATGACCTACATTCATTAATTGAGCTCACATCACCTAGTGAGAATCTTAGGGAATTTATGTATACGTATGTTGAGAGATTCAGAGTCGCTGAGGTTTTAGATGCTATCAGGGAGGTTAGTACGGACCGTCTAGATGAGAGACATTACATTCTTATCGATATTAATACACTTAATTTAACACCTTCAAGAACCGTACGTGAATTTCTTGAAGATTTAAAATCTCTTTACCCAAGAACGTATAAAATATTGTCTAAAGTACTCATGAACTACATCAACTCTCCACTTAAGGAATTAAATCTAGAAGTCATTGAAGAGAATGTGTGGAGGTCTTTTTGGTCATTGTTAAGCAGTATGACACTGAAATTAAGACCCCACATTAAATTACGCTTAGTAGTGAATCATTTAAGAGATATGGAGCTTCTAGAACTGCTTATGAGGAGAGCTTACCTTAAGGGTGAGGACTTAAGTACATACTTAAGTGGTAAGAAACCTCTGGTTACAAATATAATTTCTCAAGTAGTTCAGAGGTCTCCCATAGATTTTGATACGGCCTTACACATCATTAAGTATGCATATTCAATAAATGAGTTGAGGTATAGTCCATTAAGCTATGATAAAGCTCTTGAATACATATTAGCTAAGGAGTGGGAAGCCCACATTGTTTCCCATTTAATTTACATACTAGATAATCTGGGTAGTGAATACTTGGTTAAGAGCATTGTTTCATGGTGGTCTTGGTATGAGCACGTCATTAAAGGTACGTAAAGGCGGTATAGCTGTTATAGGTGATGAATTCTTTACGTTATCCCTCAGATTAGG
>CAZAMI010000086.1:0-4530 GCA_964486465.1 uncultured Desulfurococcaceae archaeon
TGCCGTAATTCCTAAAGAGTGTTGAAGTTATTACAAAAGTTTCGAACTCCCCACCTTCACCAACAGGGCTTATTCTCAAGCTGTCGTGAAGACTCACTAAGTCCTTAATATTGTCTTCAGTAATTACCTTACCAAGCCACTTAATATCAAGACCGTAAGCTTGTATTGCAACTATCATGAAGCTTAAATGCCTTAATTCCTCCCTAATAAGGTATTCTTGATTAAGCCCCCACAAAGGTGTATAATGTTTTAGACCCAGCGATTCAGCTAAGGTATCAAGCCTCTCTTTCTGATATTTAGAAGCTACAGCTCCACTAACTAGATAATCTATTTCCTCACGTCTCAATAACTCTCTAGTCTTCATTAAGTTACTTCTTAATTCTGCAATCTCTATATCTTTAAGACCACTGACCTTAACCCATATTATAGGTATTTCCATAGCCTTAGAGTGTAATTTAACCCATTTCACATTTATTGTGTGAAACATCCAGGAATCCATTCTTGCAGGCCTAACTACTAGTAAGTACTTAGTGATTATACCATTATGTAACGACTTAATTATTGCGTAGTGAGAGTCCTTACCTCCACTATAGAACGCTATACCGTACTTCAACACGTTTACACATAACCCTCTTCTAACTAAGTACTAGCTACCTTAAGTTTTTCACGATCTAGCTGACTTGAAAAACGTTGCCATCGTATGTCGAGAGTAAGTATATTATGGCATTTACGAGTGGTAAGGAGCAATCGACACCGCCTTTGCAGAGGGATATAATCACTGCATCATCATCCGATACATTTACCTTACTTAGTATGAATTTCTTTAACTTCTCATCTCTAAATTCTTCATAAATACCGCCTGCTACTGGTAGTAAAAATTTACCACTTCTAAAGATCGTTATTATTGCTCCGTAAGCACCTTCACGAACTATTAAATCCCTAACAGTTAAGACACCCTTATCCCTTACTATTGTAAAACCCTTCCTAAGTACTATACAGTAACCTCTACAGTCCTCACAATAATTCTCAACATTAACACTGCCTACTAGAGTAACTCTACTTAAAACCTCATTAACTACTTCCTTACCCTTATCAGTTAAGAAGGCACCCGCTACTCTATCCACATCAACGAGACCCACGACCTTGAGTCTCTGAATTAAAGTCCTAGTACTTGCTTCACCCAATCCCAACTTCTTGCTTAACTCGATTCGTCCATGAGGTCTTTCAGCTAAACATAGTAATGTCTTAAGTATGTGATAAGGTGTGAATTTAGGTTTTATACCTCTTTTTGCGCTACATAGAATGCTTAATAATTGCGCGCTTCTCATGCACGCTTTTACCATTTTGTCTAGTAGTATTGTTCCTTTAATATTTTAAGTGAGAGATACTCATAAGTTTCGGGTGTGCGTATGAAGTCTTTAAGGGGCCGTGATTTAATATCAATAGCTGATCTAACAAATGAGGAGTTAAGATTCATCTTACATACAGCAGCTAACTTAAAGGAAAGGTACTATAGTGGTGAAAGAGTAATTCCAGTATTAAGAGGTAAGACCTTATTAATGATCTTCCAAAAGCCAAGTACACGTACAAGGATAAGTTTCGAGGTTGCTATGAGGCAATTAGGAGGTGATGTAATATCCTTAACATGGCGTGAAATGCAGTTAGCGAGAGGAGAAACTATAGCTGATACTGCTAGAGTGATTAGTAGGTATGTGGATGGTGTAGCTGCTAGGGTGTATAAGCATGAGGATCTCATAGAGCTAGCTAAGTACGCTACAATACCTGTAATAAATGCATTAAGCGATAAGGAGCATCCATGCCAAGCTATAGGTGATATGCTTACGATATGGGAGAAAAAAGGTAAGTACTCAGGCTTAACTATAGCATTCCTAGGTGATGGCTCAGATAATGTGCTACACTCCTTACTACTAGCAGGTGTTAAATTAGGCAATAACTTTAGGATAGCTACTGCAAAAGGTTACGATCCTGACCCAGAAATTTATAAGATGGCTTTGGAGGAAGCACAAAGAAATAATGTATCAATAGAGATCTATAGAGAACCTGAAGATGCTGTTAAGGGTGCTGATGTAGTATACACTGATGTATGGGTCAGCATGGGGCAGGAAGCTGAGGCTGAAAGGAGAATTAAAGATCTAGGTAAGTATAAAGTTACTGTTGATTTAATGAGGTTAGCTAAGCCTGATGCTATATTCATGCATTGCTTACCAGCTCATAGAGGTTACGAAGTCGTTGATGAGGTAATTGATGGTCCTTGGTCTGTTGTATGGGATCAGGCAGAAAATAGACTCCACGTACAAAAAGCTATATTAGCGCTTCTTCTTTAATCTACGCTTCCTTTTTCTTTTACGTGATTTAGTTCGTTTAACTGTAAACTCCTCCTTTCCTTCTTTAAGGATTATTACTCTATCTCCCAACTCTGTAACAACTTTAATAGCATCAATGGCGGTATCATTACTTGGAAGTCTTATTGATGTGTTTACTATATAGTATTCATCGTTTATCTTAAATTCCTTAGTTTTCCATAACTCATTTGTTAGTATTATATTTTCATCCATGTTAATATCAGTCCTTGACTGCCTACGCAGTAGGTGTATCTCATAAACTCTTACAGGTATAGGGAATAAAGTTATATTGAAGCTTTTACCAACAAATAATGCACCTATTTCCTCATAACCTTCAACACATTTACTGCTGGAGCATCTTAGTAGTAAGTAATGGCATTCCTTCCCGTAAATGTGCTTCTTAACTACTTCATATATTTTATCATCACTTAAGTGTGGATCCACTTTCCTAATTACTATTTTCTCGGACCATGCCCTTTTATACATGATCAATTCTACGTAATTGTCGAGCTTAACCCACTCACTATTAAAACATATTATTTCGTATTTCGACACGTTGTTTGCACCGCTTACCTCTTATATCCGATTCTCCTTAGGAACTCCTTCCTCTCCTTAATATCCTCCTCTCTTTCTACACCTAATGGTGTAAAGCCATCAACAACTCCTAGGACCGATCTACCTTGATTTGTTTCAGCAACAATTACTTGAACAGGGTTAGCTGTAGCTGTATAGATCCTAGTGACCTCCTGAACATTCTTTAAAGCATTAAGTACGTTTATGGGCCATGCATTCCTGATGTATATTACTAACGTATGGCCTGCTCCTATCTTTAATGCTACATCTATAGCTAATTTCTTTAATTCTTCATCATTACCCTCAAACCTTATGAGGCGCTTACCACTTGCTTCAACAAAGGCTAAGCCAAACTTAATATTTGGTACAGAAGTTATGAGAGCTTCATAAACATCCTCGACAGTTTTTATGAAATGTGAATGTGCTAGTATTACGTTAGTATTCTCAGGAATTGGTACATCAATTACTTCAATCTTCTTCAACTCACCCATTCTATATCACCTTTTAACATTATAATTAAGTAGTTTTAGAGCTTACTCTCAATCTTCATAGTTATAACTTTATCCCTTAATTTGTAAAATTTATCCTCATCATATTTCATGATTCCAAGGCAAACCTCATCATTTACAGGCTCAACATGAAGTACATTATCACTTGAGTAACTTCTACATTTTTGAAGTATTTCCTTAACCTTAGCGTAAATTTCACTCTTTAAGGATCCTTTTCTTCCAAATAAGACCCTCGAATAATCACCTTTGACTCTACTTAAATACTCCTCCAAGCATTTAAGAAGGTCGCTACTTAATTTACAGCATGTATCAATACGTACGATCCTCATTACCGTAGTTGGCGGGTTCTTTAATAGAATTCTTATTAATTCATTAAATGTTAATTTAGTGTTAAGTATCAAGACCCCCTTAAATGGTGTGTAGTGTATCTTTACATCATTATCGTAAGGAAATATCGCATCACCTAATTCTAGTTCAGCTGTATGTTCCTTACCATATACTGTAGTAATTACGAATTTACGGTATTGCTTCCTGGACTCCTTTATCCCTTTTCACCACATAACTTCTTCTTGGTGTATTCAAAGAATGATGATGGAGTCCATGCAAGCCATGCAGGTAATCTCTTAACAAAATCGTAAGCCTCCTCCCAACTCTCTAAACCCAGATCTCTCGCTAAAGCCTCTAACGTATATTCGGATCTTATGTATTTATAAATAACAGCTAAGGTCTCCTCATTAATTACTACTTCCTTACCATTACTTAACTTTATCACTAGTTCACACATAACCTGACCCTCAGAGAATATATATGAGGGTTTAAAGGTATTATTGCGAACTACTCAACAGGCGCGAAGCATCCAGGTCTTAATTCAATAATGTCACCGCTCCTCCTAAGATCTCTAATTATCCTTTCTAGAGTATGTTCATCGATACCTAGTTTTTCGGCATGTTGCCTTAATCTTTTTAACTTAACACATTGCCTTTCATCCTCCTGACTAGCTAAATCCCTAATTAGATCTAGTACAGCTATTTCCTTCTCTCTTAAACTCTTAGGTTTACCAACCATTATAGTATCTATATCGAGAG
>CAZAMI010000087.1:0-4386 GCA_964486465.1 uncultured Desulfurococcaceae archaeon
GGGAACTAGGAGTCACCACCATCTTCACTAATATCATTACTTAAAAGTTTAAGCTAATAGCGCTCAAAGCAAGAAGAAACATACAAAGACCACAAACAATAAACAGTTGCTAACCCTAAATAAAAGTAAAACCAAATAATTTAAGCTTAACATTAAACATAATATAAAACTTGAGGTCTATTAACAGAATTTAATAAGTACATGCTACTCCCGTCCCTCCCCTTGGTGTTCATTCCAATCCTTCCATGTGAGATTGTAGCAACATCTAGGAAGTTCTGTCTCATCTCATCATCTACTCATGGGTACGGTCAGTTGATGAAATGAGCACCCTATCTACGCTTAACCTTACAGAGTAAGGGAGGCTATGCTTAAGCTATGTAAGGCTTTAAGGGGAAGATTCCATTCTATGTAATGTCGCTTATACAAAATGATTAGTACGGGTTTAGGTATGGGATGTGCATGAGTGTATTCAGCTCAGTAACGGGTTAGAGTCTTTTAGCAACAACTTTCTGTAGTTTTCGCAGTAACTTGAACTTTTGCGAATAATTAGCTTTCTTATTAGTATTAGGAAGCTCTACGGTGAATACGTCTATGAGGGGCTTACCATCGGTGTTGCCAGGTATGGGCAACCCCATATACGCTAGTATTGTCGGTACGAGATCATAGATAGACGCACGGATTTTGTTCCCTACACTATTGGTTGGTAGAACATCATCACCGTGGAATGCTACTAACGCGTGTGGTTCGTGATCACCCGTACAGCTTAAGTACATGGGTTCAGTACGCATTAACACATCGAAGGAGACGTAGTCTTGCGGTATGAGGATTAGGTCGGGAGCTCCCTCAACGTAAGGACCCCAGAAGACTTCCTCCTTCCGTAGAACCCCTCTTACGAACCTAATATTACTGAAGATTCTCCTGACTACGTCGAGGTACCCACCATCAACGTAGATCCCCCAACTATCTGGTTCTATCATGAATGCCTTACTCCTAGGATAATCTATGTTTGTTAATACGGATATGATAGACCCTAACCTACATGATGCGTGATTCATTACGATCTTCTTAACTAACGTGAAGAGATTTCGGAAGATGATGCTAGGTACGCTACTGAAACCGCGTGTGTCATCGTTGGTGAAGAGTGCTGTATTCTGTACTTTAAGTCGTAGGAGTTTACCTATGTTAAATCTACTCTTAAAGGTGATCATGTCATTACTAGCTAGAATACTGTTGACACTCAGTACTATCCTAGAGGTTTTGAAGCCATGGTCACTCACAAGAACGACAAGATCGCAGATCTCGCGTGCCCTACGAATGAAGCGGTCTATTAGGGAAAGTACTTTATAAGCTAGATTCAGTTGCCTCCCCGCAACGATGTCTGGGATCCTATGCATTAACCAGTCAAGCTCACTAAACACAACTATGAATAGATTGAATTCCTCCCCTTCAAGAAGATCATAGTAAAGATCAATTCTCTTTCCAAGAAAGACTTCAACGAATCTCACATAAGACTTCACATTATTTCTCACAATCCACCATTCATGTGGAGGCTCAATCAAGTACTCCCTATATTTCTCTTCATACTGTTTAGGGTGGATGAATTGTTTCGGGGAGGCCCAATCACTAACTACGACAAGGTTCTCTAAACCAACGAGGCCGTGAACAGGATAAAGTAGTGGGGCGTTTATGACTACACTCCTAAGGTTGTACATGTTAAGCATCTCGAAGATACGTGGGTACATGACATCGTATGAGGAGGTGAGGGAGACCTTAAAACCATCACTTCTAGAGACTTTGAAGAAGCAGTACACACCGTGCTTACCTGGATTCACCCCCGTAAAAATGCTCGTCCAAGCAGATGGTGTGTAGGGAGGAAGTGAGATGAATGAAGAAACATATCCCTTGATGATACTACTCACACCATTCAGTGCTGCTACATTTAGGAAATTCAATATATTATTTAGCCCCACACCATCTAAGCCAACAATACAAACACGCTTAGCACTACAACCCATTAATACCGCCTCCGGAATTTCCAGGCATCCTCCTAAAGTTATGAAGTTAAGACTAAAAGCAGTAATTCAGTAATACATCACCAAGACGTCCTTAAGCACTCTACCCCTTCATAAACACTGTGAAGAAACTCAAGATGAATTAACGTTGCGATAATCCACGCAACAATGCCACTCTGGAAATGGCGTTAGGGACAAAAAGGTATGTCATTAAAGAGAGTATTCGGAAGTTCAAGGAGGTTGAACTCCCTGGGTGACCTATTTTGGAAGGGAGTGGTTTGATGAGGTATGTTGAGAAGTACAGAGTTTACCTGTCGTTTGTAGGGGGTTCTAGTTGTTCTACTCGCACTACTCATCCATAGAGACGTTGAACCCTACTATTACCTAGCGAGAATGGACTATGCCGTATGGTTTACAACGATAGTGATTACGCTATGTGTAGTAGCGGATTTAAAGCAGTACTGTAGCGGGAGGGAGCTCCCATTAACTCTAATGGTCGAGATGTTAGGCCTCATAATCGTAATTACAGTAAGGATTGTATCAATAATACATAGTCTCATAATCGATCCCGACAACCTCTACATAGGTGGTTTAATAGCTGACTTCTCAGTACTGATGTATACAGCTCCCTCCACACTCGCTGGCTCACTCATAAGTACGGGCGCGATGATACTGCGTAGAATATACGGTGATTCAAGGGACTTACTGATTAAAGGTCTGAGCTGCTTAGACCTACTTTCGTATCTCAATAAATTCTACGAGAAAATCTTTAGACATCCTATTGTGTTGGCTTTCTTTATTGGTTTCGTAATCAGGCTTTTACCAGAAATTCACTGGTGTCCGTACCCAATAGGGTACGATACTATTGAGTACATAGCTCATCTAAGGGACTACCTTCTCTCCCCAGGTATATTTAAGCAGTATTTCTGGATGGGTGGAATGAGGAATGTACCCCCACTTCTAGACCTGATACTGTACCCCTTCGCAAAGATAGTTGATCCATGGTACGTCTTTAAGCTGTACCCGCCAATTATGTACGGCTTACTAATTGCGTTAATAGCGTTGTTTTCTAAGGAAGTATTGAAGCTAGGTAATAAGTTAGTGATGGTAATTGCTCTCGCGGCTGGGTACAATCTACTACTTCTAAGACTATCATGGGATCTACACAAACAATTTCTAGGGACAGTACTGCTCTTAGTAGCTATAATAGCTCTTGAGAGAGGCAATAACTTCAGGAACCACGCCATAGCTATAGCTCTGCTCGCGCTATCCTCACTAGCTACGGAATTTGGGGCTGCCCTCACGATAGTACTATCACTAATAGTCGAGATCAAGAACATTCTAAAACTTCTCGAGAGAAGGAGATGGAGAGGCTTAGTACTTACAGCTTCATATACCGCATTAGCTCTCGTATCGTATCTCCTAATCCTATGGTATATGAAGAGACCAGCCCTAGCCCCCAACCCAGTTACTGGTGTTGCCCCACCAGTAGTAGGATCTTTTCTAGGTCATCAGTCCGAAGTGTTTGCATACGTGATCGTAACATATGGGTCTCTCATACCATTGTTGCTCATAGGGCTCGACTCGTATAGGAGGCTTAGGTATTGTGCCCACTTAGTCGTAATAATGCTTATCCTGGTCATTACTCCGTGGCTAATGCCGTACACAAACGCTACTCTAGGGCAGTGGGATAGACTCTTAATGACTGCAACGGTATTCGCCCTACCCATAGCTCTTTCACAGCTCCGGGTACTGAGACGTAAAGCCCTGATCGCGATATACATCCTAGTATTGATTCTCCCCGGATTCTACGCTACGATGAGCCCAGGTCTCTATAGATATAACGATGATCTCGTTAAATCACTATACAGAATGCCTTCAGGTTTGACACCCCTACCCTACTCAACAGAGTTACTCGATGCTCTATCCGATGTAGCTAGCTATGTGAGGAACCTCTATCTTAGTGAAGAACTTATCATAACCCATACATCCTACGGAAGGTTCATCCACCTCATAGTGAGGAATCCCGACCCAGCAAAACTAGTATGCTTACCACGTGAACCAACACCCTACGATGTATGCCGGGTCATGCATAGACTCAATAAAACTAATGCCTATATATCATCATCACTGTTCATATCGCCTGAAGCTTTCAATGCAACCATCAATGCGTTTCTGATGATCACCAAGAGCGAAACCATCCCATGCGGACCCTACAGTACAGCAGAGATATCTATGACTGCGAAACCCATATACCGCAACAACTGGTTTACAGTATACCATATAGAGATCAGGAGTATGGAAGAGAGTAGTGAGTAACCTTCCACTTTAAAGCATTTCCTCTCAAGATTAGCTACCTCCATGATATCCCTTC
>CAZAMI010000088.1:0-3045 GCA_964486465.1 uncultured Desulfurococcaceae archaeon
GTTAAGCCACCTGTAGCTATGGGTAGTATCCAGCTTATAAACTCAATTACAGGACCGCTAGTACCTACAGCTATGGTTGTTCCACCAAGTATTAACGCATAGGAAAGTAGTACAAGTATTAATAGTAAGGAACCAATAGCGAGAATTAACGGATTCATGACTGTGAGCAGTGGGGGTCCCATGAGTAACGTGAGTAATGCGTAAGCTAAAACACCTACAGATGCTAACCATATAAGTGATACCGGTATTATACCTATGTACAGTATTAGGATATCCCTACCACTAGCAATTACATACTCAAGTATACCCTGGTAAAGTAGCCATCTAAGCTCCCACCCCCAATCCCATGAAGCCATGGTATAGGAAACAAAAATCAGTATACCTACGAATACTAAGCCACTAACTAATGGCGCACTCGAAGTCTCCCTGGTAAAAAACGTTAGTGGTGCTAGGAATAGAGTTAACCATAGAGAAAGCGATATAAGTGCGAATATAGCTCCGCGCTCACGTATTAACTCCGCTTTGAGGTAAGCTTCAAACACGGCCTTAATAACTAGTAATTTACTCAAACCTCAACACCTTCACGAACTTTCTTTCGCTCCCATGTAGCTATCGCCTTACTACTTAATGGTGCGTATATTAATGATATGGCTATCGCAATACCTAAAAGCTCAAGAACGTATGAATATTCAGTCGCTATCCTAAGTAACGATCTATACATTAGCTCTATAATGTATGATGGAGGCAATATTAAGGATATGAGAAACATCATTGTTGGCATTAAGAAACGCGGGTAATATATGCCTAAGAAGATCATTAATAAGGGCCTGATAATATTTAGTACTCTCCAGCTTTCGCCACCTAGGCTGTAAAGCACACCTACAAGGAGTATCGAGAATGTTATGAAAAGTATCGATGATAGCAGGGCTAGAGACACAACTTCAAAAGTTAAGTAGAAACCTTCAATACCGTAGAACATCACATAAACAGGGGGTAAGACGAAGCACCCTAGAACTAACACTAGGATGAGTCTAGGTATAGGTATTATTGCGAAATATGCAATCTTCCTTACATGAGTGATTAGTATGTAGGGAAGTACACCTAACATTCTATCATGTATGGGTTTCCATAGAATATCGTCAGATACGGCTAGAATAGACATTACTAAGTATGAAGCTGTTAGGAAGAAGGGTATCGGATCAATACCTAGTCTATACTTGAATGCTTGATATGAACCTATCGATGAGCCTAGTAATACTATGAACATAGTTAATATGTAGGGGTATAGTAAGTACATTACCAAGATGCTCTTCCTTCTGAAAATATCTGCGTAAACGAATAGCATCTCAGCTCTTAATAATTCACGTAAAACCATAGACAATCACGCACTACCAGCAAAATATATGAATACATCCTCAAGAGTAGGTTCTTCAACCTTAAAATTCATTATTTCATACCCTCCTATAGTGATAGATCTAATTAACTCATTCATTACCTCTTCAACATTTCTTACTTTAAGCCTTAACTCATATACCTCATTACTTAGCTGTTTAATATCTAAGGGTACATCAGCAAAAGAATTCTTAAGTACCTTATGTAGAGCATTTATTGATTTATTAACTGTTTTAATGGTTAATGATATGACCCTAATCTTAGGTATTCTAGATTTTAACTCATCAGGTGTTCCTTCAGTAACTATTAATCCATGATTTATGAGTAATATCCTATCACATACGAGCTCAGCTTCGAACATATTATGTGTCGTGTACAGTATTGCCTTACCCTCGTCATGAGCTAATTTCTTAACTAAATCTCTAATCTTCCTCGCACTAACGGGATCAAGACCTAATGTTGGTTCATCAAGTAATAATATCAGTGGATCTTTAAGTAGGGCTCTAGCTAATGATAATCTAGCCTTCATACCTAGGCTATATTCCTCAAATAGCTTATCTGAGGCTCCGAGCTTATCAAGCTCAAGTAGTTTAAGTAACTCATTAACCCTTCTCTCAATAACTGAGCTACTTAATCCATATAAAGCGCCAAAGTATCTTAAATTTTCCCTACCAGTTAACTTACCGTAAAAGCCCTTCTCAACATTAAACATCACCCCGATAATCTTCCTAACATTATTAGCTTCTCTCACAACATCATAACCTCCAACAATTGCTTCACCATCATCAGGTAGGAGAATTGTTGAAAGTATCTTAATGGTTGTTGTTTTGCCAGCACCATTAGGCCCTAATAACCCAACTACTTCACCGTACCTAACACGAAAGGAGATACCCCTTAAAGCCTCAACAACCTCAGTCTTAGATCTAAATAACCCTAGCCTCTTCTTCGTAATGTACCTCTTTCTCAGCTCCTTAACAACTATTGCTTCACTACTCATTAACACTCTCTACCTATTTACTAAGTAAATTGGTGAAGTTAAAAAGGAATCGTAAAGCAACATAAGTAAAAATTAGGTCAGCAATCGCTCCCTCATTCATCAATCATCAAAGACCAATCTACATCATCCCTAATTTAATTGGGTCTTAAAGAGGTAAAATTTTATTTATCTCTCAAAGACTTGCTTCCATATATCTCTATACCTCCTTACCCTCTCGTCCCTTAGTAGTTCACTTAATATTTCAGGCGTCCTCCTCACTGATATTAGGTAGGTCTCCTCACCCTCTCTATAGAATGTAGCTCTAATACCTCTCCTCATCTCGATTAATCCCAACTTAGCCAATTCATCAACTGCTCTCTTAACCTCATCACTGCTTGGCGCTTCCTCACCTAAGGTCTCCCTAAAACCTCTAAGTTCCATAATTAGCTCGGGAAACCATAAGGACCCCATACAGAGGTATAGGACCCTTAGCACATCACCCATAACCTTACCTAAGCCCTCATTAAAACTTAACACATTCCTCAAGTCTTCAATCACGAAACCCAAACCTCAAGAGATAGAGAGAAGTGAGAATTTAAATTTAATCTTACCCAAGATACAACTCAATTCTCAAGTAGTTTTGAAGATTTAGTGTACACAATGGTTCTTTAGATCCT
>CAZAMI010000088.1:3145-4306 GCA_964486465.1 uncultured Desulfurococcaceae archaeon
CCTAATGAATACTTAATCATTAGTTAATTAGCTTTCAGTAGTAATTGTGCTCGGGCTAACAGAATGCGTAGAGAGGCTTTAATGTGGTTTAAGCAAGCTGAAAGTGATTTAAGGAAGGCCTTCAACGACCTAATAACTAAGGATTGGGATGGAGCTGCATTCTGGTCTCATCAAGCAGCAGAGAAGGCCTTAAAAGCATTGATATTATCTCGTGGTAAATTCGTTAGGGGTCATGACCTCATGGAGTTGGGTAGAGTGATTAGGGAAGAACTAGGTATAGATATTTCAGAAATTATTGAGTTACTTAAGGAGTTAACTATACATTATACCGTAGCAAGATATCCTAATGCTGCCAACGCTATACCATCAGAGATATACACCGAAGATAAAGCTAAAAGACTGGTTGATATGGCCAAAAGGGTGATAGAATGGGTAAAGCGGTTTCTGCTATAAGGAGTCAGAAGGAAATGGTTACGCGGGCATTAAAATTCATTGAGAAAGTTATGAAAATATGTGATGTGAGAGGTCTTAAGTTAGTAGATGTGTATGTTGTAGGTTCAAGAGCTAGAGGTGATTATCTGGATATTAGTGATATAGACTTAGTGTTAATTATTGAGGGTGTTGAGGGTTTGGATCAAATTGAGAGAAAAACATTATTTAAGGATGTCATAGAAGGTGGTGTGGACTTTATTATTTTAAGCCCTAAAGAGTGGCTTAAGGATTCAGTAATTATTAAGAATTTAAGAAGTGAGGCTATACCGTTACAGCAATTAATGGATATTCTAAAAACCTAAGTTGTTACTGATATAGACCTAAATAGCGTAATACAATCTTTAAATTTGAATCAGATAGCGCAATAAGTTACTTTCTATAATTTTAGAATGTTTAATAAGTCTCTAGTGCGTATCTATGTGTGGAATTGGTAGAATTCGAGGAAGCCTATAGGTGTGGTTGCGTTTTTAAGCGATGTAGGTTACACCGACCCCCATGCTTCAACTATGAATGTCGTTGTAATTCTGAATGCCCTAATGCTATGATTAAAATAATAACTCACGATATACCGAGTTACGATGTACGTAAGGCCTCAATCTCTCTACTAATGGCCTATAAATTCTTCCCTAAAGAAACTACATTTGTTGTCGTGGTTGTTTCAGGTGTAGG
>CAZAMI010000089.1:0-4302 GCA_964486465.1 uncultured Desulfurococcaceae archaeon
TACTCTTCTAATTTTCTCGTTATTGACTTCCATATTATGAGTTTCTCAAGAGGTACTTGTCCCTCTCTTAACTTCCTAACCACATCCCTTACATACTTTACAGCATCATCCACCTTACCTTCTCTTAATACTATCTTAGCTACCTCCTCCTGAACCTCCTTAGCTATCTCAGCCCAATCACCCCTTACCGCTTCAAACCCTACAATATCTATTGAGCCGTCAGTCGTTAAGCCTATGTACCTCTTCTTAGCCTCAGTAAAGAACACTCTCTTATATAATTTATCGATCTTTATTTCTAAGCCTAACTCCTCTTTAACCTTACTAATGAATTCGTCAACTTTCTCCTTAACGTATGTAACAAATAATGAGTCAGTATCTCCGTAGATCACCTTTAAACCAATGGACCTAGCTATACTTATAGCCCTCCTAATGGTCTCTCTACCAAGTGCAGTCACAGCTTCGGCACCCTCCTTGAAGTACCATCTAGCACCAACCCAGCCCATGTAACCGTAGGAAGCGTTAGCTAATACCTTAAGTGCCTTCTGTCTCTCATCAAGAACTCTGTATTCAGGTGAATCCTTAGGTAGTTTCTTCATCTCTTCTCTAACCTGTTTCCTTAGTTTAAGTAGAGTCTCTAATACTAACTTATAGAATCCTGGTGGGTACTTCCTGAATCTATACCCAAGTCCTGGGATTATGTGACACTCATCCTCACTACATTCACCTTTAATAAATGTGTCAGGACCTATGTTGTACTTTATCATTAAGTTAGGATACATCGCACTAAAGTCTAGAACTGCTATGTTCTCATGTACGCCCCTCTCAGGTTCTAACACTATAGCTCCCTTATATGTCTCGTAGGGTCTCTCAACTCTATTAGGCACTAACTCATTAAACTTAAATGCAGCTCTAATTAAGTACCATTCAAGGCGGAAACCAACAGAGGCAGCACCTACCTGGTCTAGAGGTAAGCCTGTAAGACTTGATAACTGCATAGCGAATGGAAGGAACTTCTCAGCTAAACCCATAGTTGAGACAACATCATCTCTAGCATACTTGAGTAGAACCTTCCTCTTTTCTTTATCATCCCAGTACTTATAAAGTTCATACCAAGGTATTAATGTACGTTCACTCTTCCTCATAACACCTAAGTAATCAGCTACCTCTTCTAACGACTTAATTTTAACTTCAGGGATCTCTTCAGCAAAGTTGTACAAGTCAACATTAAGTCTACCTGGTATGGATATGTGGCCATAGACTGAAGTTCTCGGTATCCCACCCTTAACTCTACCGACATCAAGTTGAACCCCCAAAATATTTGATCTCTGAAGTAGGTATGGCCAGTCAAAGCCATTACTATTATACCCAACCACTATGTCCGGATCGTACTCATGTACATACTTTATGAACTCCTTAACCAGGTCGTAATCAGGCTTATCGCTCCCATCCTTAGCTAGTAATTGCTTAACCTCACCCTCAGAGTTCATGAGTGATATGATTATTATTGGGTCCTTATCATGTCTTGGAGCACCCCTAGGATTATACACCTCTATGTCGAAAGCAAGCACCTTAAGTTTAGGTGGTAAGCTCTTATCGAGTCTCTTAAACTTACTTACCTTAACTTTATATGTCTCATCAACCCTATACTTAGCTTCTTTAAACGGCCCCTCAACTTCAACCTCATACCATGAGCAGGGAGTTAGATCTTTATCTATTAAGTACCTCATAGCGAACCTTATGTCAGCTTCGAGAACCTCCTTAACACCTCTGATCTTCTTTACCTCCTCTCTATACTCACGAACATACTCAGGTATTAGCGTAGTTATCTTTATAGCCTTTACAGGTCTACCATAATACTTCTTATCAACTACCTCCACCTTTAGTATTGGTGAGGCACCCTTACTAAGGAACTTTACCTTATTAGCTACATCTCTAGGATCAACCCCTTCCTCAGGTAATACATAGAAGTAAGGCCTGAATGAGTCATCCTTAATCACTATCCTCTTACCATCATCCTTAACACCCCATAATATTACGATAGGTATCCTGCCTGAAACCTCGTAACTTGCATCAAGTAAGTAGAACACTAACTTCAAAATACTACCCTAAGATAATAATGGTTACGGAAAAGATAAACACAACTACTCTAACTTGCTAGATATGAATCTTGCAACATTTTGAGACTTACTTAATACTGCATCCATGTTTAAGTATTCCCATAACCCGAACCTTCCATGAAGTATAATTTTATACTTCAGGAGCTTAGATTTAACCTTACTCAACACTTCACTCCTAATCTTATCATAAACTACGTACGCATTAACCCATTTAGTTATATTGTAAACCTCAACATCTTTCTCACTCTTAATTATCCCTAAGTATTCTAGACCCTCAATCACTCTCCTTAAAAAAGTATATTCATTAAGACTTCTTAACTCGTCCTGATTGCTTAGAGAAGTTTCAGTTATTAATGCAGTATGATTCTTCGGTGCATTGTATGGCGAGTAATTACTTAGGAATGCAAACCTATGAAATACTATGTCCTTCTGTGGTACATAAACCCAGTGATATGGTGGTGAAGAACCTCTAAAACCTATTGATGCAACAACCAATGGTACAGATCTCAACATGCTTAACTTACCACTCATGTCTCCTAGCACACCCTTTAGTATATCTGCTGACTCATTCAGTGGTGCTGTATAAACTACATACCCACACTTAACTTCATCATCACTTACTTCAACAATTACATCTTCACCATCTAGACTTACCTTCCTCACCTTACTTTCCGCTTTAATCACTATCCTCTCGTTTACCTCATTAATTAAAGACTTAATCAGTGACTCTATACCTCCCCGTAATGGGTAGTAAAAGTTTAATTGATGTTTATAACCCTCAGTATCCAGTCCTACTGCTGCCTTCATTACATCCTCTATGGGTGGTGTTGGGACCCTGCCTTGAACCCATTCAAGAGTTACTTCGCTTAGATCAATCTTCCATAACTTCTCATTATATGGTTTAAGGTATGTATTAACAATGCATTTACCAAACACGTAATATAGCCATTCAAGGAAGTTCTTAGGTTCTTTAACTTCACCCTTAAGCCTCTTTATATAGATATTTATAATATCCCTTAAGCACTCAAACCTCTTCTCAGGTGGTAAATCCTTTAAACCGTTTTCAAATGGGTACTTTACGTACCTACCCTCAATGAATATCTTAGAGTTCCTTCTATGTCTTACGTAATTCCCATTAAGTATGTTGAGGATCTCCCTTAGAATGTCTGAGTTTTTAGAGAATATTATGTGTGAACCCCCGACATCGAATGTGTAACCATTAATTACTGTACTACGTAGTAGTCCTCCAACACTTCTTGAGGCCTCAAATAAAATCGTGTTTGTAATTCCATGCTTAAGTAGGTAGTAGGCTGCTGATAGACCAGCTAAACCTCCGCCAACTACGCATACGTCGTAATACTTCATCACAGTTTAGAATGAGTTTGAATATTTAAGTTCTCTTAAGCTTGTGATTTGTGCTTAAATATACTTGGATAAATTAAGTTATTGGTGTAAACTTGATTGAGAGGGTAAGAATAGGTATTGATCCATTAGATTTCGCGCTCCCTGATGGAATACCCAGATCCTCAACAATAGTCATAGCTGGTGATGCTGGTACTGGTAAGTCTGTACTCCTGACCCACATATCTAAGAATCTTATGGATCGAGGTGAGAAGGTAGTATATCTAACACTAGATGACTCACCCCAAGCAATCCTAGAGATGTACTCTAGTTTTGGTTGGGATGTTGAGAAGTACTTAAATAATAAGTTATTGTTGATAATTGATGCATTTACATTTAGGTTGAGAGGATTTAAGATTACGCTAAAGTCTAAGGGTGTAGTTAAGGAGGTTAAACTCGATGATTTAAGTAAACTTCTTTACGTTATTAATGAGGTCATAGATCATAATAACATGAGGAATTCAGGTCTACTCATAATTGACTCACTTAACGAGTTAATGTTTAGATTTGACTTAACTCAAGTTTTAGACTTCGTTAGGAGTGTTAGAGCTGTAGTATCTAAGGGTAGGGGTGTGGTATCACTAATAACTCTGCACACATCAACTAACTCATTAAGGGAGTTAGCTGCTCATCTTGAGTACTTAGTTGATGGCTTGATAGTTACTAGGATAGAACCTGAACTTCAGGAGTTGGGGATCCCTGTTAAGCAGTTAATGGTTAGGAAGATGAGGGGTGTCCCTACTAATCCTCTATGGGTTCCATACGTAATAGTTAATGATGGTGT
>CAZAMI010000090.1:0-4235 GCA_964486465.1 uncultured Desulfurococcaceae archaeon
ATTGCTGCTTCCTTAACTAGTGCAGCTAGGTCAGCACCGGTATAGCCATGGGTTAAGTCAGCTATTTCCTCTAAGTTAACATCATTATCTAATGGCACGTTTCTTGTATGTACTTCAAGTATTGCTTTTCTGGCTCTCTTATCTGGTGGTGGTATCTCTATTTCTCTATCAAATCTACCAGGCCTCCTCAGCGCTGGGTCTATAGCTTCAATCCTATTGGTAGCTCCAATAACTATAACCCTACCTCTCTCCTTTAACCCATCCATTAATGCTAACAATTGAGCGACAACCCTCTTCTCAACCTCACCAACAACCTCCTCCCTCTTTGGCGCTATCGCGTCTATCTCATCAATGAATATAATAGATGGTGCATTCTTCTCAGCCTCAGCGAATACCTCCCTAAGCCTTGCCTCAGATTCACCATAGAATTTACTCATTATCTCAGGACCATTGATTGCTATAAAGTATGCACCTATCTCATTAGCCAATGCTTTCGCTAGTAAGGTCTTACCAACACCTGGAGGACCATACAAGAGTATGCCCTTTGGCGGTTCAATACCTAAATGCTTAAACAATTCTGGATGCCTCATTGGTAATTCCACAATCTCCCTAATTCTTGCTTTAACATCCTCTAAGTCTCCTATATCTTCCCATGTAACTCTTGGTACACCCCTAGCTATAGCTTCAGCCTTAACAGGCTCACTCCTTATAATTAATTCCGTAGACTCATCTATGTAGACTGCTTGAGATGGTTGCGTACTAACGACCACAAACCTTAATGGTTCACCAAAGAGTGAGAGTGGGAAATAAATAAGTATAACCTCACCTCTTTTAACAGGTTTATAGAGTAATTGCTCCTTAACGTATTCAGCTAAAGTCTCATCCATACGTAGGGGTACTGTAGGTGCTAATACAACCTTAGTGCCCCTCTCAACATAAGCTTTTCTGACACGCACATATTCACCTACAGCAGCACCAATAGCTTCCCTAGTATATCCGTCAATCCTGATTATGTCCTTATTTTCGTCCTCCCTATAAGCAGGCCATACCTGAAGTATGACTGAACCCTTAGGACCTTCAACCTCAACAAAGTCGCCATAATTTAGCCCTAGTTCATTCATGTATCTCCTACTGATCCTAGCGATTTTCTTACCAACATCTCTCTGTCTCGCAGTTTCAACTCTAAGCTCTATGTAGTCGTAGCTCATTCCTTACCACCAGAAAGGTAATGTAATCCAGCTCTTAAATACGTACACTCAAAAGAAGCTCTGCAGACACTCCAAGAGTCCCTTTCCAAGTATTCATACTCTTGGCAGTACGTCCAGCCCTAAGACCCTCATTCCATTCCCTAAAACGGTCATGACACCATAAGTCAACATTAATTTAGCATTTCTTACTGCAGGATCCTTCTCACCGAGGACGCTTTCACTATCATACCATGAATTGAAAGTATCTGCTACTTCATTTAGATAAGTAATTAAGTCTTCAGGGTGAAGCTCATTAGCTATATATTCCATTACACTTGGGAATCTCCCGATAAGCATTAATAACTTCCTCCTTAATCCTATACTTAATGAATTGTAGTCTATGTTGTTCCAATCTATAGGTTTCCCGTACTTATTAAGTATGGATCTAGCTCTCGCGTACGTGTACTGTATATATGGTGCTGAGTTCCTATTGATGTCTAGAGCTTTCTCGACGTCAAATGTTATGACCTTACTTGGTGATGTTGCTAACATCATATATTTAAATGCTGACCTAGCTATTCTCAAGGCGACCTCCTCAGATACTTCACTTCCCCTCTTTCTCATGAGACTTATAACCCTTAACTTAAGGTTGTGAATGAGGTCATCAATAGCTACATACCTACCTCTTCTTGAGCTCATGGAAGCTCCAGGTAGATTAACCATTTCATAAGCATAGTGGACTAAGTTTTCGGCTTCCTTCTTAAATCCTAGAGCGTATAAAGCTAATCTTAATTGTGCCTGCGCTAATGTCTGCTCAATAGCTATTACATTAATGACTTTATCCGCATTGAACTCCCTAAACTTCTTAATAGTATAGGCTATGTCCCTTGTGGTATACAGTGTTGTCCCGTCACTCCTAGCCAGAATTAATGGTGGTACTTCAAGTCCTTTAGGTATCCTTAACTTATCCCTTATAGTATCATTTCTCACTAATTCCTCAAAATTGAGTGCAGGTACACCTTTGTGTGTAGTGAAGTAAGGACTCCTTACTGCTTGATCTAGGATTTTCTTAACAAGTCCTTCTCTAATTAGATCACTCTCCCAATCCCAGGCATCTATTCTTACTCTAATTAGTTTAAGCGTCTCTTTTATACCCTCCATCACAAGCGATGTAACTTCTCTAACGAGCTTCGATACTTCCTCATCTCCTAATTCATACCTCCTCATGATTTCATTCACTTCAGCTTTTGGATCTTTCCTCTTCATAACCTCGTCTATCAGTTTATCAATTAATTTAGATACGTAATCCCCTCTACTCCTTAATGACTGTAAATCAGCAATCAACCTAGAAATTTCCGCCATAATTTTAGAGTATTCCTCATAATTACCTTCAGCTTTTACCCTCTCCGCTTTCTCTTTTAACTCCCTTATTTCTAATAGTATTGAGGTTGCTGAGTATATTAGTCCTAAAAAGTGATCTATCTTCATATCCTTAGGTGGTTTTGGCCTACCTAGCAACTTGTAACCGTAAGCTAGATGAGCTACTTGAAGACCTACATCATCTATGTAATATCTTCTCTCAACAGTATGACCGACAGCCTCAAGTATGTTAGCTATGAAGTTGCCTAACGCAGCATTTCTACCTGAACCTACATGTAATGGATGTATAGGATTAGCTGAAACAAACTCTACTACAATCCTTAAGGGTTTCTCGACTTTTACAAAGCCATAATTATCACCAATAGATCTAAGTAATGAAGCTATTAGCTTACCATATACTACTTCATCTATCCTCATATTAATGTATGCGCCAACTTTCTCACAACTTTTGATGAAACTTATGCTTGATACTCTCTCTACGACACAGTCAGTGAATTTCATGTTTACAAGCTTACATACTTTACGTACTCTAGGGGTAGGTAAAGCTAAATCACCAAACTCGTCTCTTGGAGGTATTTCAAGGAATGACTTAATTAAATCCCTTCCACATGTTTTAGCAACATTTATATTTACTTTCTTAATACACTCATATATCGCATTAGCTACTAGGTCCTTCACATGGTTAAAAGGGTCTTGAATACTAGGATTCATTTTCTAGCTACCTCCATTAGTGCGCTCATATAATTAGGTTTTGAATGACTATTTAATTACTAAACTGTAATGGATCTAACATTAAAAACTACTTAAAGTGTGAGTATTAAAATACCATCGGTATGTCCCTAAAGTCCATAGGTAAAACTCCGCCTTGAGCTTTAATCCTATCGTATACCTCCTCTAGAAACTGCACAAAGACAGAACAACCTTCGAATCTTCCATCTCTATCACACTTAGCCTTCCTAAGAGTTTTTAATTGCTTTATAAAGCAACCTCCAGTCTTCTTATCGAAGTATGGACAGATTTTATGGTATATCTTGGCTGAACGGAGCATTCTCTCAACCCATGCTTTCTTAGGATCCTTTCTCTCTACCGATGGAGTTGCTGTTGCTAAGACCTTCTTTAACTCCTCCTCACTTATCCTCGAATTCATACCTATCACCCAAACTATGATTTTGTCCTAACTCAATTAATATTTATTGTATCTATTACTATGAAATTTTTAAAGCTATTAAATCTTAATCTTGAGTACTTAGCTTAGGCTATATGCGGATTGTATGCTAAGAGGTCATTAAAAATAGTGGGAGGTAAATACTATTTGTTTAGATTGTATGTCTTTTAATTCTTAAAGACCTACAACAGTAAATCTACCATCCTCTAAAACGTAGACTCTACCATCGTTAACTAGCCTTATTAATGCCTTCCTTATTTTATCCTCACTCGCTAGACCTGAGAGTATTGAATGTAGTTCTTTTACCGTCATAGGTTTATCTCTTAAGAGACTCGTTATTATATTAATTAGTTGATCCTCTGTTGGAGCCCTTACAACAACAACCTCAGAATCCTCATAAACTACTTCCAAGCCCAATCTCTTTGTTGGGTCCATGTTATCGTTACTATCTCTACCCACTCTTAAATCCCCCAGGGGGTTACTGTATTAATAGCTTATAAGTT
>CAZAMI010000091.1:0-4218 GCA_964486465.1 uncultured Desulfurococcaceae archaeon
AATTGTTAAAAGAGTTATCGCTAAGCGCGGCTCAAAGCCAAAGATAAAAGTGAACCTGAACTGGAGAGTCGGTGTTTATGTCTTCGTAGCCCTGCTTTTGGCTTCGCGGCAAGTTTTTGTATTCCTCAGCGACAGGATCGACAGTTCCGCCGTCAAGCGTTTTCTTAGGGCCTTCAAGAAGTTTGTCGGTAAGGGTCGTGTCTACTTGTGCTGGGATAATCACGGTAGCCATATTTCGCGTGAGACTCGGTATAGGGCGCGGAAGTTGGGTATTCATCTTGTTCAGATGCCTGCTTGGTCGCCGGATCTGAATCCGGTTGAGGAGATTTTCAGACAGCTAAAGGCGTTTCTAGCTAACAAACTTTTCTTTTCTGTGGACGAGCTTAAAAGCGAAATTATGCGATTCTTCCAGCAAATCAATTTCAAAGTGAATTTTGACCCGGCCGACTATCTATCTTAATTACTATCTGTCCCTCTTGCCTAGCCTTCTTCTCGCTATCCGCTTCAGTTTGTGTATAAGCCTTTTATTTGGAATATCATATATCTTCATAGGGCTCGGCCCTCTGGTAAGTGGAGGCAGTAATATATATGTAATACTATCTGTATCGGGCTGGGCCCTATCAACATCAATCATAAAACGAATTTAGGGAAGAAGCCAGAAACCACAAAACTTAAAATGCTGATGGATATATCCTATTCATATGGCTGGAGATTAATCCATATGCACAATGCAGAAGCATTAGGTGATGCTGAGAGAATAGTATGTCGTGTTTTAATGGAGCTTATTGAAATACTAATGTATAATCTTGAACTCGATCCAGAATTCATTGCGCAGTATGTTTCTTGCCTTAAAGAAACATTTCCACAGATGCAAAAAGATGTTAAACTCTGTAATGCTAGATTCATTAAGATTCTGCGTCTAGGTGAGCCAAACCAAGAGCATAAACTTTATCTTGATAGAACGATTCAGAAATATAACGTGAGACATAGATACTCTGTGGATCTCGGCAAAGAAGCTAACATACTAATCTTAGAGAGCTATTGTAAGGATGAAATTGGGGAAAACCCCCTAAAGTTGTGGTGGTCGTCTTTTAGTCACACAGAATTAGAGCGTAATGATCAAGTACTTGAGAAAATACTTAATAACTATGATGTGCTGATTATAAGTGATATTGGAATAAGTGTAAATGTAAAAATATCAGATACTATCAGGTATTCTATAGGAGATATCATCGAAGAGTTTTTGGAACTTATGAAGCATAAACCAAAAGTCCTAGTAATTACTGGAGGGATAGGTATTAGGAGGTATCATCGGGTACTTAAAAAGTTTGGATGGGATTTAAAGTCAGATGTGACTGGCCATTACACATTGAAAAGACATGGGAGATCCGATTTGTATATTCCTAGCGAACTAAGCTTTAAGGGGTATAATAAAGTTGAAGTAGATGATACTACCCAAGTACATGCTTTGTGGAGTGACACCGACGACCCAGCGCTCATATCTAAAGATTACTACCATGGTAGGATTATAATGTTCACATCTGATTGTTCACCGGAATGGGGTCGTGGCATAAGAAAAAATGTTCATGAGTTCGAAAAATTCTGGTTCTCCATTATCGACAAACTGATTTTTCCTAAGGTATGATAACAATATTTTTAGCAACAAGGTATTTTATTACATTAATGAAATAACTTCCAAAAATATTTTGTGCAATTTTATTGAAATATTTAATTTTTGATATTTGCTTTCCTAAGAGATTATTATCTACGAATTATTTGAGTCTCAAGCAGCCTCATGGAGCCATAAAATTACAGTAGAAGTATTGCCATAAGTTTTATGGCTAAGACTCAAGACGTAAAGCAAAAAATCCGCAAACCTACTATCCCCAGGAGGATACCATATATAGGCTGATACCCCTAGCTCTAGCTATCTGTAGGCTTTTCCTCTAGGTCCTACGAAATGGATGATTATTCGTTTTTCTTCCCATAATACCTCATACACAATACGCAGTGTGCCTATTCTGATGCGAAAATGATTCTGCAGACCTCTAAGCTTCACAACATCGTAATCCCGAGATGGAATTGGTTCCGACTTTAGCTTCTCGAAGAGAACTTTTAGTTGCTGCTTTTCCTTTTTAGATAGTTTCTCTATAAACTTGAGAGCGCGCTTTTTAATCTTTAGCTTAAATGTCACTTCTCTAAGACCTCAAAGAGCTCTTCCTCATCTATGAGCTCATCTTCGCTCTTTATGGCTTCTAATTCATCTCTCTTTGGTTCCTCCTCCTTTATTATTATGCTGAGTATGGTTTTTTGGAGCTCCAAGATAGCATCAAGCTTCTTCCTGAGCATCGCAAGCTCGTTCATAACGACCTCTAACCCTACCACAGAAGACATTTGGGAACACCCCAATAAAACGAGGCAAACACCTAACGATATAAAAAATAATTTTTAGCTATAAGAAACAAACTGTTAATAAAGACACCTGAGCTATGGCTTTTTTAAACACCCTTCTCGATAAATATCTGCTGCATCTTGGGCAGAAGACCATTGATTTATCCTGAAGCTCACCCATTACGTAATAATCTTCGCAATGACCTGGGCCAAAAACATATCCCAACTCGTGTTTTACCGCGTTGTGAATATATACCTCCCTACTCATAAAATCTTCTAATAGCTTTTCTTTGCGCTTAGAGATGGGTATCCTTCAAATATGTTGCAAAGCAAGTCTATTCGCCCTATTCGCAAAACTAGTTTCGTTAGCAATTTTTGGTGACTTCTAACACATGGCGATAAGCACTAGAGAGATCAGGTAGGCAGACACCGTCGAGGAAGAAGAGAAACAGGAATAAAAATGAAAACTCACCAACAAGTATTCAGAGCGACAGGAAGAAGTAGGAGGGTCGATAGGGGCGATAATGGGGCCACCAGAAGAAAAAGGAGAAGAAACCGCGGATGAAGAGCCACCAGCCTAACCCCAAAAACAAAACAGAGAACAACTCGAATGTACAGAACGCACTGCTGGGCGAGAAGTATCTAACGGCTCCTGCGAGAAACTGCACAATATTATGCTGTTTCTGTTTGATTTAGCCCGCGTTGTTTTTGGTTTTGTCTCAAGAAAACTGCACAGAAACTGCACATTGCGATTTTTTGTCTGTGAAACTGCACAGAAAACTGCACAGAAGCTGCACAAGATCATGCTGTTTCTGTTTGGTGTCGCTTGTGTTGTTTTTGTTTCTGTCTTTGGGAAACCGCACAAAAACTGCACAGGAACTGCACATGTTTTTGGTGTTTTGTTGGCTGGAATGAGAATGGGCTCATCTGCTAGTTGTTTTTGTTTCTGTTCCTCTTTCTCCTCGACGTTGTCGGCCTACCCGATCCCTCTAGTGCTTATCGCCATGTGTTAGAAGTCACCAAAAATTGCTAACGAAACTAGTTTTACGACAGTCTCTTCTCGACTTTATCTGGCGGCAACTTTAAGGAATTCTTGATGTGCTCAGAGACAAATATCCTTACTTCCCAGCGAGAGGCCTTCTTCATAAGATACAATCCTTCACCATACTTTCTTCTATCATGACTCCTCAAAATCATATCAGAGGACCAAAACTATGGAACACCACCAGCAGCGGAAACCCTAACATGTATGTGCCCCTGTGCCTTTACTTGTGTATCGCATCTGGAGAATTCTTTGTAACTAAAATATCTTTTACCTTTATCCTCCTTCCCAAAAATCCTGATGATTCTTAAGACGATATTTCTAAGGTTTCTTGATGCAAAAAACATAGAGCTTTACCTCCCAATAGTCCGAGATAAGTTGTCTTTTTTCATAAATTCCGATTGATGTCCTTCTAGTTATTTTGCCTTCTGCAATAATTGCATTCTCACGAGATGAAGAAGCCTCATCAGGAACATCACTATCAAAGAAAACACCACACATAAATAGCATAAATCAAATTTATAGAAAAAGCCAAAATATGGAAAAGTCTTATATTCCACTTATAGCCGTTTGTATAGGGAGATTTTGGCACAAAATATCATAGAATGCGGTCAAAAACAGAATATCTAGCATTTAATTTCCTCTGTATTGTCTGTATGCATATTTGATTTTTGTTTTTGATTTTTGCGGATATGCGTTATATTGTGCGGTTTGGTTTAATATGTGGCATGATACTTCATATCTCGTTGTCTGTCCATTTTTCTCTATTATTATTTCTCTTCGCT
>CAZAMI010000092.1:0-4200 GCA_964486465.1 uncultured Desulfurococcaceae archaeon
CCTGTCCTAGTAAACCTTAAGACCTTATCATGGAATATTCTAATACCTCTATCAGTTATTTCAAATGGATGTCTCCTCATGGAGTGGGATGTCCCTCTCATCTTCCATATTATTAGGGATCTAACTAGTTCGCCATTAACTTCATCTAAGTCAAGCCTTATTATACCATCAACTGCGTGTTCAACACCAGGACCCCCGAATCCTCTCTCAGTTACTGACACCTGTGACACCAGTATTGCTGTAGTACCTAGCCCGCTAAGTACTCTCTTTAGCTTCATTACTGTACTCCTAGCTACTGCTGGTTTAGTTAAATATAGTGTTGATACTGAATCAACGACAACTCTCACTGCACTTATATCTTTAATTGCCTGTCTTAACACGTCAACAAGCATGTCTACATCGTCAGGATCTCTAACCACATATTTCTCCCTCTTAGCTGCTTCACCAATACCCCCAGTGAATGCATCAACCATAGCAAATAAGCCCTTCTCTTCATAGGATCTAACATCCCATCCGAATTGAGACATATTTATCCTAACCTGTACTGGGTGTTCCTCAAGAGCTACAAAAACACCTGGTTCACCAGATCTTAAACCATTCCATAGGAATTGCTGACCGAATATGGACTTACCGGTACCTGGACCACCGGAAAGTAATACTACATTCCTCTTTGGTATACCACCGTGAAGTATTTCATCCATACCTGGAATACCTGTCCTAATCCTCTCAATAGGCAAGGCATACCACCATAGTTTACTAGTTAACAGAACTTTAACTCTAATTCACATTACTTAATAAAAGATCGAACATAACTAATTACTTCACCTAATCTCAAGCCCGTAAATACGTAAACCACGTAAATTAAGAATGCTATAATACCCAAAATTAAGAACCCATTATTTACATATTTATTAGATGAATGGAATAATCTAAATGATGAAGCTCTTCTTTGAAAGGGTGCTAACGGTTTAAACGGCTTATAAGTCATTAAATCACCTATGATGTGGAGTATAAGGGCTATGAACATTGATGAGAAGCCCAGTGAGAAGTCATGAATAAGCATATACGTTAAGTATCCGAAACCTATAGAAATAACTAGAGCTACAAAAACATTATGCGTATACTTCCTATGTGGCAACTCAAGCCTTATGTCTATGTCTGGTAGTGAAGATAGCGCTGCAGCGAGCAATATAATTAACAGGTACTGATGACCTTTAAAGTCGAATACGTACATGAAGAACGAGAGTGTAAGCAGTGTTAAACCAACATGACCTCTGAAATACATAATCTCACTACTCAGTACCAGCAGTACTAAAGCTCTCTATAGGTAGTTTTAAAAACCAAGCGATAATACTTACTATGTGATTAGGGGGTCATTAAATTAATGATAAACTACTTAATAAAATTCCTTGATTACTGCGGAAAAGTTTTAATCTTAGTGGTAATTAGCTTATCAATGACTTTAGGATTTGTGCATCAAGAAATACTTGCTCAACAGAGTAGAGCTCATCTTGTTAGCCATGAGTTATTAAACGTAACTAACACTAGAGACGCTATTGCCGTGATAGTAAGTGATAGGCTCTTTGATAGTGTTAAATACCTTAAACAGGTTTATGATAACCTTAACATAAAGTATAGAGTCTTTAAACTTAATGATGTATTAATGATGTTCCCTGCAGGTAATGAATATGAATCACTAAGGATGTTTGCACGATATGTAAGGTATGTACTTAATTATAGATATCTCTTATTGATAGGTGACGATATAAGCTTTGCTTACTTTTATCTGAATGACTCTCTAAGCATTATTGAGGGTACGTTAAAATCTACAGATATGTACTACTCGCTACTCGATGGTACTTGGGATAGTAATGGTAATGGAAAACTATTAGAACCGATGTTTATAGGGCACTCATGTATAGTTAAGGAGGAACTTCCTGACTTGACTCCTGACTTAATAGTTGGTAGATTACCCTTTAGTAGCATTAATGAAGTTAAGAAGTACTACATAAATACAGTAATCAATTTTCTATGGAAGACCTCACGGAGGATTAATGTACTCCTAATTGCTTCACTAATAATGCTACCGGGTGAGGAAGGTAATAAGTACACTATTGATGGAGCTTCAGCCTTAGTTGGTGCGGAGGTAAGCTACTTAAATAAAGTAAGTAGTATGAACGTAACTCGCATATTTGAAGGTGATGGCTTAGTTAAGAGTAAGTATCGTTCTGACTTACCACTTAACCGAAAATCCGTCAGTAAAGTGCTAATTAAAGGTAACTATGATATTATATTAATAATATCTCATGGTAATGGTGTTGAACTAGCGGGAAAGGTTTGGCTTAGGGACGACGGTGATTGGAGAGCTGAAGATGATGAGATAGCTTATAGGGCGTTCTTGAGGTATGATGAAATACCTCAAATTCATAGTGCCCCAATAATATACATAGACTCATGCTTAGTGAACGCTATCGATCTCATAGGTGATAATGCTATAGGGGCAGTATTACTTAAAAAGGGAGCTTTAGCTGTGATAGCACCTACTAGAACAACTTATTACAAAATAAATTACTTAAGTCCTTACTTTAACGATGAATTATTAGAACTCTTCATAAAGCACTTAATCGAAACATATCCTATACTTGACCCTGCAACTGCATTCTATAAGTCTAGGGCTGAATACTTAATTAAACATGTAAGCAAGTTTCAAGCTTGCTCAAACTTAAAGAATGCATTAGTTTATACATTCTTTGGAGATCCCATATTAATTAAGTACTTATTCATGTTAAGAAGTACATATAATAACTTGCATAAACCTATAGCCTACAACTATATGTCAGGTACACGTAGGAGTGTATTCTCATCATTATTAGTAATGAAATTGGTCATGAAATAGTAGGTATCTAGACGATTTAAGACTTAATGAGTAAGTGCTTAAGAACTAGCCTCAATTTAATACCTTCATAGATAACATATGCGCCAAATACTATTGAGGATAGTAATAACACAATATTTAATTCATTGTTTAGTATAGAGTAGATTATGTTGAATGTGGTGAAGAATATTGCTATAGGAATGAGTTTAGGTATGGGTGTTGCCTTAATAAATATGTAGAGACTTATTAGTGGGTTATCCGTCTTAATAGCTACATACTTACCGTCAGGTAGCTGCTTAACAAATCCATACATTCTCAGTCTATCTAAGTGGTACTTCACGGTTGACGGTGATTTAAGCTTTAAGTACCTTTGAAGCTCCCTAACACCTAATGGCTTAGCACTCCCTAGTAATAGTAAGTATATCTTTAATGCTGTGCCACTAAGCACTTTATAACGGTCACTCAAATAATTACCACCTTAGCCCTATATCTTCACTCTAAACATGTAAATATATATTAGTATAGCTAATAGTGAGGCTATAGCTAAGGCCGTCGTTAATGCAGTAATATTTACTCTAAATAACTCCTTTTCTATGGAAGTTGTGGTTGTCATGCCCGGTATTAACCCTCTACTTAAATTATATTTAATTGCTAAAGTTGTAGTTACAGTCTTAGTTACTTCCTTTACTTCTACTATACTGCTAATGCCGCTTCTCAATGATTCATTTACTAATGTTTTAATTGGAGTAGTGGTTGGCGTCCTAGACTGTGTTACGGTATAGGTTTTTGGCATCACTACAGCTTTTACTCTTCCTGATAGCAGTGCTTCCGCAACCTCAGTAACACCTATAACTCTCACGTAATTTAAAGGTCTTATCTCAATAACAATAAACTGTAAACATCCTTCATCAACAATCATTGAGTAAGACTTACTTAAGGGTAACTCCTTACTTAAAATTACCTGGATAAAGAATTTACCTTCAGACCATCTTCTGATACGCCCATCACTATATCTTATGACGTAGTCAAGGAGTGGAGGTGTATAGTTTATTCTTAATCCTTTAATTTGACTTGTTAGGTTCAATCTTACAGTTAAGTTTATTTTATCCTTATCTATGGGTTCTTGTATTATATTTAGATTTATCAGTACTTCCTTGCCGTTATAGTTGATTGTCTCAGTATAGGATATGCTCTTAGATAAGCAGTATTGTTGTGTAATGCATGCATGCAGGTTCATGAATATAGCCGTAAATATTAAGAGAATTAATAGAGCATGTATTGGTATATTAGATTTCCTGAATATCATTATTAGGGCCTAGTTAATC
>CAZAMI010000093.1:0-4186 GCA_964486465.1 uncultured Desulfurococcaceae archaeon
GAATATTATAGGTAATTACATCCTCAATAACTCCTTATTTAGCTCTTATGAACCAACTCATTACTACTCTCTCAATTTCCTCGAAGAAGGGTTCCTATCCCTACTCTCTAATAGATTTAGAGCTAGATTACCTTATTCTTTTCTTCTAGTCTAGTCCCTGAACTTAAACAACCTATTAGTATTTTCCTTTCATAAACTTAATCATGTGTGCATGAATACCTTCAATTTAATTCTTAACTTCTTAAACGATAACCATAATTTAATCATGTATATATTAGCATTTGCCATAAAAGGGTGTTTTTATTTACCGTACCGTAAAGTAGCTCTTCTAAAGTAAAGATTAATGATGTCTAAATACAGGCTCTACAATCACATCCCATATACGTTAAGCTAATCCTAGATAACATAGTACTAGCAGAGTTCTCTTAATACTGCTGAATTCACTACTTACACGAAAATTTAATTAGCAGCTTATTACTTTATTAATTAGAAAATATTTCTAGGTAGATAGGTGAGTGATAAATATTTTTTAGATTTCATATATAAACTTTCTTTACATTATATGCATGATGAATGTTAATAATTTAAAAGTTATTCATTATGAGGATTCATTAACTTTAACCTAGGAGATATAATAAAATATCATCCTTCGTATTCCCTTAAGCATAGCAAATTACTTAATTAGTCTATAAAAATTTTTTAATAGAGATAAACTTTTTTATAACTGGTGGAAGCCCTGTCTTTCAGGCATGCTATGACTAAACTTCAAGCTGTACTTATAGCTATAATCGTGATTATAGCTGTTGCTGCGACTGTGGGATTGGTGCTTACTCGAAAACCTGCTCCACCTGTTACAACACCTACTCCAACTATGACTTCACCATCACCCACACCAGCCTCAACACCAACAGCGGTTTCACCGAAGCCGAAGAAGATGACCTTAGTTATAGTTACTGCTGGTGAGCCTGAGGGCTTAGATATTCAGCAAGTGGAGTCTTCAGGGATAGTTCACACATTAATATATCAACCACTAGGTGCCTTTGACTCCAACATTAATGTCGTCCCTGACCTAGCTAGTGAGCTTATTCTAGATGTTGAAGGTAGTGCTATAATAGCTAAGATACCTAAGGATGCAAAATTCTCTAATGGAGACCCAATAGACGCCTACGTTGTGAAAGCTACAGTAGAGAGGTACTTGAACCTAAGCCCATATGCAGGAGACTGGGCAATGCTTGATCATATTGAGGTGTTAGATAAGTATACCATTAAGTTCGTATTTAATGGCTCACCAAACTACGTCTGGACAGTCAATATACCTACGGAGTGGGGTGGAATAGTTAATGTTAAGGTTGCTGAGGAGGTAGGTAATGCTAAGTTTAATGAATTACCAATCGCTTCAGGACCTTTCAAGGTTAAGGAGTGGGTTCATGGCTCACACATAATACTAGTAAAGAATGAGTACTATAGGACTAATCTTCCGTTCGTTAAGAATCGTGGACCACCAAAAATTGATGAAGTAATTGTGAGGTTCATAGCTGACGACCTAACAAGAGCAAGTGAATTCCTAGCAGGAAAAGCAGACATAATGCTTGATGTACCTGTAGATGTAGTGGATGAACTAAAGAAAAACCCGAACATTAAACTCTACAAGGTAATTGATACTGGAATACACTACATCCAGGTAAATGTTAGGAAGCCCCCACTCGATGATTTGAGGGTTAGGCAGGCTATAATGTATGCTATTAATAGGAGTGCTATAGCTGAGGCTTTAGAGGATACGGTAATTCCTTGGTATACATTTATGTCACCAACACAAATGTGTTTCAATAAGTCTGTTGAGGAGTGGGCAGAGAAGTACTACGCATATAACCCCGAAAAAGCCAAGAAACTACTAGCTGAAGCAGGCTGGGTCGATACTGATGGTGATGGAATAGCTGATAAAGACGGTAAGCCCTTAGTACTTGAACTCTTGGTACCTACCGATATCCCGAAACTAAGGAGGATTGCACCACTAATCCAAAGTATGCTAGCTCAAGTAGGAATTAAAGTAGAACTAAGGGAGTTTAAATCTGAATACATCGGCGAGAGAATTGAGAAGTGGGATTTCGAGTTGGCACTCTACACCCACTCATTCCATGAGCCTGCTGGTATCTTACCTTATATTTGGCATTCAGAGTTAGGTAATTTAACTTATAGTAATCCTGAGGTTGACAAGCTCTTGGAGGAGGACATGAATAAACCACACACACCAGAAGAGAGGGTCAAACTCTACACTAAAGTCCAAATGCACCTCCTACACGACCTACCAGGAATACCTCTGTTCGTTGATATCTTCTACATAGCAGCCTGGAATTGGGTTAAGAACCTCTATGTAATACCACCCTACGGTACATTATACCTGAATGATGCTGAGGTAGTTAAGTAAGGGATTAGCATGTCAGCACTACTAAGGTATGTCGTAAAGAAGATTTTAATAGGAATACCTGTAATTTTTCTCGTAACCGTAATTCTTTTTGTGATTATGCAACTCATGCCAGGAGACCCTATAGACCTCATTTTACCGCCGGGGAGCCGAGTTAGTAAGGAGAGGATTCAAGAGATAAAAAGATCTTGGGGCTTGGATAAGCCTATATTCATACAGTACTTCTACTGGCTATCACATATCTTGCGGGGCGATTTCGGTTACTCCTTTGTTACTAAGTTACCGGTTTCAGATCTCCTATACGCTAGGATACCTTACACACTAGAACTCATGCTTACGTCTGAGGTGTTAGCTTTTTTGTTAGGAATCCCTTTAGGTGTTATAGCAGCCCTACATAGAGCTAGATTAACTGACTCATTAATCATGGTGAGTACAGCAGTTCTGTGGTCTACACCCGGATACTGGCTCGGGATCATGCTAATGCTTGCTTTCGGGTTCTACTTAAGGATATTACCCATATCTGGAGCCTTTAGCCCAGCCTCTATAGTGCTTCCAGTAACAACACTCACCCTTCCATACTTAGCGATGGTTGCAAGACTCATGAGGACAGAAATGCTTGAAGTTTTGAATGAGGACTATATAAGAACTGCGTGGGCTAAGGGATTACCATCAAGGAGAGTCGTGTTAAGGCATGCACTAAGGAATGCTCTTATACCTGTCACTGTACTATTCTTTCTCGATCTACCATGGCTGCTTGGCGGGGCTGTTGTTGTAGAGATAGTCTTCGCTTGGCCGGGTATGGGGACATTGCTGTATGACTCCATAATTAGGCAGGACTACCCTGTAGTGATGGCTATAATATTCATTATTGCTGTACTGACCGTTATATGTAACACGCTAGGAGATATAGTATCCGCGATTTTAGACCCTAGAATAAGACTTGAGAAGGGTGAATACTGATGCTTATGGATGCATTGGCTAGACTGAGCGAGTGGATCCAACTAATTCTTCAGAATAAGTACTCTAGAGCTGGTTTCTTCATAATATTATTCATCGTAATTCTAGCTATTGGAGCACCTATAATTGCTCCTAAACATTATGCTGAGGTAGATCTTAATAATAGGTTACGACCTCCCTCACTGCAACATTTGTTCGGTACGGATGAGTTAGGGAGAGACGTATTCAGTAGGGTAGTATATGGTGCAAGAATAGCCTTATGGGTGGGAATACTTGTTGTAACTATCGAGGCTGCAATAGGTGTTACATTAGGAATGCTAGCAGGATACTACGGTGGTAAGATCGATAAAATAATCTCCGCCATAACTGACATGGTATGGGCCTTCCCACCACTCGTACTCGCACTTGGAGTGGTCACCCTCATAGGCCCAGGTTTAGTAAATGTCGTCACCGCGGTTGCTATTGTGAGCTGGCCAACATTCACTAGAATTGTTAGGGCGAAGGTTCAGTCCTTAGTAAATAGGGAGTTCGTGCTCGCAGCAAGAGCTATAGGTGAGTCTGATCTAAGCATAATGCTTAGATATATCCTTCCGAATGTTGTCCCTACGATCATAGTCATAGCTACCTTATCAATACCTTCAGCAATACTATCTACCACTGCTTTAAGCTTCCTAGGTTTCGGTGCTCAGCCACCAACACCTGACTGGGGTGCTATGGTGTCTGACGGTATGTCCCAACTAACTAGAGCTCCTTGGATCTCTAGCTTCCCTGGAATATTCATTGTTATTACATGTCTTGGGTTCAATC
>CAZAMI010000094.1:0-4163 GCA_964486465.1 uncultured Desulfurococcaceae archaeon
GGGTCTAATGGTGAATTTATATCTATCCTAACTAATACTCTAGCACCTTCCTTAGCGCAGTATTTGATATTTTTAATTTCCTTAAGATATTCAGTAAACAAGAACCACTCCCCTATAGTCTCGAGGCTAGTAATTTAAGCACTAGTGTTAAAACATTAGGGGTACTAACTTGAGGAGGGACTTAATTAATGACTTCCCATTCATAGAGAAAGTCATATATTTAAACACAGCTAGTATTGGTCTAGTACCTACACCAGTTCTAAAAGCTGTTAAGGAGTTCATTGAGAATCTATTCGTTAAGGGTACTACATATCTTAATGAGGAGATTGAGGAGAATATCTATGAGGACCTTAGGGTTAAAGCAGCTAAACTACTTGGATGTGAAACTGGTGAGGTAGCGGTATTTAATAGTGTATCTGAAGCTCTAAACTCCATTGCTTGGGCATTAAGGGGTAAGGGTAAGATAGTTACTACGGATGTGGAATTTCCTACGGTAGTATACCCATGGATTAGAGTTGCTAAGGATAAGGGTTGGAGGGTATTCTTAGTTAGATCTAAGGACTACTTAATTGATGAGGATGAATTACTCAAAGCTATAGATGAGGATACTCTAGCTATATCGGTAAGTCATGTGGAGTATTTAACAGGGCAGAGGTTCGATATTAGAGAATTAGCTAGGAAGGCTCATGATATTGGTGCCTTATTAATAGTTGATGGTATTCAAGCAGCCGGATACGCACCAGTAGATGTTAGGAAGGATGATGTAGATATATACATTACTGGCGCATATAAGTGGTTAATAGGGCCTCCAGGTGCTGCTGTAGCGTACATTAAGCGTGAAATCCATGAGGAGCTAGAACCAGGCTTAGTTGGTTGGAGATCAGTAAAGAATATGTGGTCTCTCGAGGTTCACGAACGTATAGAGTATGCTGACACAGCTAAAAAGTTTGAGTACAGTACGAGTGCTTACGAAGCTAAGTTAGGTATGGCTAAATCGATAGAATACCTACTTAAGTTAGGCATTGATGACGTGTTTAACTACAACATGAGGCTTACTAAATATTTCATGAATGAATTACTGAATCTAGATAAGGTTAAACTCATAACACCAATAGATGACTCAAAGAGAGGCTCAATAGTAACCATTAAAGTTGATGGTTTAGACCCTGTAAGTATTAAGAAGGAATTAATGAAGGGTGATAGAATCGTTGAATTAAGTATTAGGAGGGGCTTAGTTAGGTTCTCACCTCATTTCTATAACGATAAGGAGGACATAGACGAAGTTATAGATAGGTTAAGAAGAATGATTAAAGGTGCCTAGTATTGAGTAATGACTCAGCTACATGGGTTCATGAAGTTAGCAGACCTGAATGGTGTTCTAGGTCCTTCATTTTTAATGTTCATGATGGTATCACTAAGTTAAGCATACCTATAGGTGAGAAGCTATCTACATTATGCATTGAAATTAAAGATGGTAATCTAAGAACCTATAGCTCTAGGGATGTTGAGAAGCTAATTAAGGAGTCCATGGAAACAGCATTAAGTATTAAGGGTGCTGGTATAGACGTTTACTTAAAGACTCTATTCTCAACCTTAATGAGTTACTACCATAGGGAGTTAGCGCTTATAGATCAGTATGTTGAGAAGATTATAGACTCCATAATTGAGGGTAGGGGTGAGTTAGTTAGGCTTTATAGGGTGTATAATAAGGCTGCTAAACTTCATAGAGCTGTTCACGGTTTAATATACGGTCTTCACAGGCTTAGCAGGCTCTATGAGGGCTTAGAGAATTTAGCATCTGATGCTTTAACGTTGGAGGGTATGTATGGAGCGACGATAGATAGGATAACTAATGCGTTTAACCTACACTATACGGTAATAGGTGAGAGAACCAATAGTGTAGTAACGAAGCTCACAGTCATATCAGCTATATTCCTACCCTTAACATTAATAGCTGGTATTTACGGAATGAACTTCAGGTACATGCCTGAACTAAACCATCCACTAGCTTATCCTCTAGTACTAATACTAATGGCGAGTATAGCATTAGGGGAGTTAATATACTTTAAGAGGAAGAAATGGATATAAAGTAAGTTAAATGAATAGTCTTTAATCCTTAATAATTAAAAAACCATAATGTTGGCTTTAATATTAACTTCATTAAGTTCAATAGAACCTATATTATGGTAGGTGGTGAGTAATAGAGGCAGATGATTTAAAATGCATCGCTGATGTTTTGAGAAGGGCCTTTCTTAAGGTTTTCGGTAATTACTTAGTATCTCTCGTTCTTTACGGATCATATGCTAGAGGTGATGCACGTCCTGATAGCGATATTGACTTAATAGTTGTTGTTGAGGATGATTTAAGTGATAGATTAAGAGTTCATAAGCTAATTGATGATGTTGAAGACTTACTAATGAGGGAATTAAGAGATTACTTTAAGAGTAAGGGGTTAACCCCGATACTCTCACCTTACATCCTAACTAGGTCTCAAGCAAGAATGTTTAGACCTCTCTATATTGATGTGGTTTTTGATGCTATAATACTATATGATAAGGATGAATTCATGAGTAAGGTATTTAAAGCAGTTAGAAAGAAATTGAAGAGATTAGGTGCAGTAAGGAGGAGGATAGGTAGGAAATGGGTAGTCGTTCTGAAGCCTCATAACTACCGTTTTGGTGAGGTAATAGATTTTGGAGGTGAATTAATGCATGAATAATGTAGAATTAGCCCAATCATACATTGAGGAAGCTAAGAGGAGGTTAAAGACAGCTGAGATAGCATTATCCGAAGATGCGTACGCCTACTGCATAAGGCAATCACAAGAAGCTGTAGAGCTACTCCTCAAGGCAAGCCTTAGACTAGTCGGTATTGAGCCGCCTAAATGGCATGATGTTGGACCAGTACTTATCGAGTATAGTGATAGATTCCCTAAATGGTTCCGTAATGAGATACCACAATTAGCTGCGATATCTAGATGGTTGAGAAGAGAGAGGGAGCCCTCAATGTACGGTGATGAAGAATTAGGACTCCCACCTAGTAAGTTATACACTAAACCATATGCCGAGAAAGCGTTAGAATTAGCTAACTACGTATATCGCGTAGTTACTAAGCTTCTTGATGAATTAGTTCGTAAAGACATGTGACATATAGATTCACATATGAATTAAATACTATTGAGGAACCCGCACATCTTCATTTGGGGATGTTGTTTTAGATACAGTATTCTTGCTCGTTAACGTTAATAGGGTGTTTGAGCTATAGTTTTATTGAGCATGAGGTTTAAGGCTAGAGTAAGACGTGGTGTGTCTGAGATTATTTCTATTGCTTTACTCGTACTTATGGCTGTAGCTCTTGGTACGGCATTATATCTCATAGCTGCTAGTAATATAGGTAATCTTTACTGGAGGCTTAAGGTTCAGAGTGATCTAGCCATGGCTAGACTAGCCTACATACCAGTGTTAGATGCTTTCTACGATAATGGCTTAATAACTATAGTAATCTACGTACCTGACGATTTAGACTTCAACCCATACTTCAAGACAGCTTATGTTGACGGTGTTAAAGTACCCACTAATAACCTTGTTGAGGGCTTTAATGAGGTAGTACCTTTAGATAGTGTGTATAAGTTAGTTATTGAGTACTCTTTGAGTAGTGGTACACACTTAGTTAAGGTGATCGACTCCCACGGAGCTGAGGTTGAGGTGGTGATTAGTATTGGGTAAAGGCGTATCAACTATTATTGCAGCGATATTCGTCATAATGATATTCATGCTCATATTCATATACTTAGCATTCACAATGAGAAACTTCGGAGACATAGCGAATAAATTCGTAGAGATAGTTAATGAAGCAGCAACAAGGGAGAGGGAATCACTAAGGGTGACCTACGTAATAGCTAACAACATAGGAATATACTTAGGACTAAGGAATGAAGGAATAGTAACATCAATCATTAAGGGGTACAGCATTAGAGACCTAAGCAATAACCAAGTATGGTACGGAACATTCACAAACCCATACACAATACCACCAGGAGGTAGCGTAGACATACACATACCTGGAAGCTACAGACAAGACGCAGCATACCTAATAGCACTAGTAACTGAGGTAGGGAACGTAGTAAGGACTAAGTACCCACAACCAGTAACTAACGTAACTAG
>CAZAMI010000095.1:0-4155 GCA_964486465.1 uncultured Desulfurococcaceae archaeon
GTTTCGGAGGGCGAAATGCTTTCCAAATACTGTTTAGTGCGGGGAGGAGGTCAATCGGTAGTTATGATCCCTATACCAAAGAGATAATGTATCGCCTTAAAGAAAAAATTGCTGAGGTATTTAGTGGAACTAACACCTACGCGTATCTGCTTGATGAAATATCCATATTTGATGAAGAAACTACATGTCAATTTCTCGATACTATCTTTTTATGGGGAGGGCTTTCAAGCATGAGGTTGTGGACAGTCGCTAGAAAACCTCTGGGAAACATCAAAACGTACTTCGTGGAAGGAAAAGCACAAATAAAAGTAGGGAGCCAAAAATTGACATATATAAAAAAAGCACTAGCTGATAGAACAATATACATTGGGCAAAACATAGGCTAAATAGTTTAGAAATTTGAGATTATCTACTCATTTAATAGTATTGAGAATCTATCAGATAGTTCTAGACGCTATTCTGTTATTTTTTCTTTATGCTACGTTGTTGTTATCTCTATGTTTCCTCCTATATATTTTAGAACATATCTTTTATTCTTACATTTCTCGATGATCTTTGTGAGTATTATTTCTATGATTGTTCTTGTCAACTCATCTATCTCGTCTAAGTCGGTTTCTATACTCATCCTCGTTCCTCGTCTGCAAATTCGGACATTACCTAGTATCTGTCTTAAATACGTACTAATAATCCTCTCGATGTCATCTTCGGGTGATACCTGCTTAGGCTCAATGATATTCCCTCCCCTTATTAAGGCGTAAATTGATGCCAAATGCTTTTGAACATCAGCAGAAACGCTCCATGCAAATATATCGGATACATCAATAGTTTCATAATAATCTCCTCTTATTGTGCCGTATTCATCTATATGTAGCTTTACTAGATGGGGCTTAGATGCTGTGAAATGTATCGTTGTTATAGTGGCTATTCCTTCATCTGAGCTTTTAGCTATACTTCGTATCTTCTCTTCATCCACAAAGATTACGTATGGTTTTCTGCACATACGGCAAAAAAATATTATGATTCTCTTCACTACTTACTCACCATTCTTTTTAAGGGCTCTATCTCCAAAATTGCACGTATCGTTAGGGGAATGGCCATGAATTCTGATTCAAAGACATCGAAGAATAATGCATCTCTGTGAGAATGTATTAGGACTACAATGTTATCCTCTTCGTCAATACCAATCTTTACTTCCCTTATCACATTGTTTAACTTTAATAAAGTTTCGAGCAAAATCACATATAGGTCTGGGGACCTCTGCTTTATACTACCCATATTTAGGCCAATCCACTTGAACTCCACCCACTCCTCATATATTTTCACCAGTATACTGACCCTCTTATCACCCATACGGTAATATAATATGAACCCCTCCGGCGTTTCCTTATACTTTATTCCCAATAACTCAAAATACCAGCTCAGCTTCTTCTTTATGCTCATAATGATCACTTAACTACATCCTTAAAGTATCTATAAGCATGAAACAATCTACGATACTCTGAATAGAAAACATCTAAGTTAAGCGCATCAACACTAACATACATAACAGCATAGATCCTATCACCCTTGATACTATAGACATACTCTGGATGATCAAAGTTCGCCTCTAGCAACTTCCTAAAGAGCTCACAAGAATTTTTGTAGTCTCCAATTTTACCTAGCTCTAAGAGACCCATTACCCACTCTGAGGATATTCTTATCTCAACAACCACTTCTTCATCCCTAACTCTCTCTCTAACCCTCAGAATATTTTTGGTTTTATCAAAAGCAACTATCTCCCTTCCCAAAAGCTTCATATACCGCTCAATTCGCCTAAAGACCCTATCAGCCTCCATAATAAATCACCACACACCAAGAACCAAGACGAAATTCTACTGATATTTAACATCACTGCATCAAAACATCTTCAATGACATAAACTCTATGTCAAAAAATAATACACATATCAACCAGAGAATAAAATATGTTTCTACTTCAGAAAAAACAACACATAACATAATATGTAGCACATCCTAAGCTACCATAACTACTATGGGGGCAACTTTTATAGTTGAAGATAAGGTTCTTAGCTTGCGATTTAAATTTTACTAGAGATTCATAGAAAAAATGTGTTAACTTTTCGATCCGTCTCCCTTTCAACAATACGATTTTTGGTTGTTGGCTATAGTGATGTGAATGGAAGATGTTATTAACTATATGGTGAGAATATTTAGGAGAAAATATGAGGAGGTAAGGCATCAGATAGAGAGAATGATAGATTATGGAACTCTAGATATAGCTGTCTTAAAGGAGTATAGTCGTCTACTAAAATTTAAAGAATGGATTGATTCGGATCTCGGCTTTAGATATTTTTCATTAGAGAATGCTAGGTTAATCCTTGCAGATAAATTGAACATAGTTTGTGGAGATTTAGTTCTTGATGTTGGTTCAGGTGATGGATGGTTCTCTATTCAAGCTGCCATAAAGTATAGCAATGCATATTTTTATGGTGTTGAGCTTTCCGAGGAATACGCTGAGGCTTCGGAATACGCTAAGATTTTTGGACTTAGAAATACATACTTCTTATACTTCAATGCGTATTCGATGCCTTTTCCATCCAAGAAATTTGATAAGGCCGCACTATTCTTTTCCCTAGCCAACATATCCCAGAATACCGAAGACCTCAATAAACTTTTTATTGAAATATATAGGGTGCTGAGGGATGACGGCTTAATAGGGATATCCGAACCCCTTCTTGAAGATTTCCCAAATAACCTAGGCATTATACTCAGAAATCTTTATGAACACTGTAGTATCAGAAATGAAACTCTATTATCCCTAGAACAAGTGGTAAATTCCCTCAAAAGGACAAACTTTGATATTATCCACATAGAGAAAATAAGGCTTAAAAGCACGGGGAGAGATATTAGTGAGGCAAAAGAATATCTGGAGCAATACTACAGTTGCCGCCTACCAACAGAAATATTCACCTCCATAAACACAAATAAAATTTGGACACGCGATGATCCACCCCAATACACGATTATTATCGCAAAGAAAAAATCCATGTGAACACAAGCGAACACCATTCAGAGAAATAGAAAGCTATGACATCATTAGGAATTCAAACAAGACAATCAGCATCAGAGCCACAAATTATTCTTTTCCATACCTTAAAAACTTAAAATATACTTTGATTCAAAAGTTCCTGTGTTTCAGAAAAGAAAACTATGGAACATTCACAAATTCAAGAATCTACGTTTAATCTGCATAATTCTACATGCTAGGAATATTTCTTCCCACGATACAAACGCTAATCCATAGGCCACAAAACTCAGCATGTACTGAAAACACTAAAGATTCTTTTTCCTAGCAAGATCAAGAAGAAAATCCATAAAAGACCGTTCATTCATACCCTTTATCCTCGGATCTCCAATACTACTCCTACTCAGAATAATAGCACACCGACGAAACAGAAACCATACAATAATCCCCAAAACAACAAATAAAAACCATAAAACAGAGAAAACACTAAAAATGGTGGGGGCGAGGGGATTTGAACCCCCGACCTACCGGTTCCTCCGCGTTTAAACACCGATGTTTTCTGGAGCCGGCCGCGCCGCCTGGCTGCGCTACGCCCCCACTTTTTGCTAGGTGTATTTATTCTATCTGTTGCTATTCTGTTTATTCTTATTATGTTATATTCTTTTTGTTTTTTTAAAGCTATGTTGGGCCATGATGCTGATGTTTTTCTTGTGTGAATATTCTGTTGTCCTAATTGGTTTTGGAGTGCATTATTATTCGGACGTGTCTGTTAAATTCCCCTAAAAAATATGTTCACTCAGACAGAGTTAGACTGAGCGAGGCCTACAAAGTCATCACCCTCAGAGGCCTTGCAAGCCCTATGGATATTACGGGTGCTAGAGACAGTAAATCAAGCCTACAGACTGCCCTTAGCCTTAATAACGATGTAGCCAGCCTCTCTTAAAATTCTCAAAGCTTCGCGAACTGTAACCTTTGGCACCCTACGTTTTTTAGGCATACGAACATTCTTTCGAACAGCCTCCTTCCAAGGCACACGCTTTATAAGAATATGCCAAATGCTGATGGCGATCTTCCTGGCCACAGCGATAAGAGCCTGCTTCTTTTTCTTCCCCCTAGCGATAAGCCTCTCGT
>CAZAMI010000096.1:0-4099 GCA_964486465.1 uncultured Desulfurococcaceae archaeon
ATCGCTATAGTTGAGGTAAATAACTGCTTTACCGATGGAGTCCAGGTAGCTACTGGATGCACATTAGGTAATAACTCCTTGATATATATCGACTTAGGTAAGAATGCATTAACGTTATTCAAGAGAGGTGAGAGAAGGGGTGTTAGAGTTTACATAGATGCTGAAAAACTTAAGGCTAAGTACTTTCCAAAAGAGGCTTTAGAGTTATTTGAAAAAGTCATTGTTAAGAGGGAGGGGTCTAAAGATGATATTGAGAAGTTACATAAGTTATGGGAGGAGGTAAGCTATAGGATGGCTAAGATACCTGAGGATGAATTTGAAGTTCAAGAGGTAGAAATTACTGAGGAGTTAGAGAGAGCTCCCATATTTGAAAGCATAAGGTGCTCTAAGTGTGGTGAGTTAGTAATGGCTACTCGTGTAGTTTACGTAAATAACAAGCCTTTATGCTTAATATGTGCTAGGAAGGAGTTAAATGCTGTTATTGGTCGCGGGATAGCGGTATTGCGTAAGCCTATCTATAGAGTATTAAAAACTAGCTAGATGCATACTTCACTTGAATATTACAGCTCTTAATTCCTTTAACACTAGTGCTTCTAAATTGAAGACCTCCTTTATATTGTTAGGTGTTATGACGTCTTCAGGTTTGCCTGCAGCAAATATCTTACCGTTTTTGATCATGATTACCTTATCTGAGAACCTATAGGCATGAGTTAAGTCATGGAGACTCATAATAACTACTATACCCTCCCTCCTTGCTAACCTCCTCACTAATCCTAGAATTTCAACTTGATAGTGAGGGTCTAAACTTGCTGTTGGCTCATCAAGGAGTAGTACTTGAGGCTTAACAGCTAATGCACGAGCTATAATGACTCGTTGAAGCTCACCACCGCTTAATTGGTCTAACCTCCTATTAATTAAGTAATGTGCATTAACTAATCTTAGTGCTCTTATAGCCTCCTTAACGTCTTTCTCACTATAACTTAACCCTATGTATGGCCTCCTACCAGTTAAGACAAAGTCGAGGACGGTCATACTTATAGGGAGATCCATTCTTTGAGGTACGTAACCTATTAGTTTGGCTATTTCACGTCTCTTCATGGAGGTTAATTCCTTACCATTAATATATACGGACCCTACCTTAGGTTTGAGAATACCGTCTATGGTTCTTAGTAGTGTTGTCTTACCAGCACCATTAGGGCCTATAACCCCGACAACTTCTTCAGGCTCTGCAGTGATGGTTACTCCATTAAGTGCTTTATAACTTCCATAGTATACATCGATGCCAACCACCTTAATTATGACCATACTTAACACCCCTTAGGAGCAGAATGATTAAGAGTGGTGCACCAATGAATGATAAAACAATACCTACAGGTAATGTTAGTGGTGATATCACGGTTCTTGAAACTATATCTGCTGATATAAGCAATATTGAACCAACAATCATTGATGTAGGGATTAAGTAGCGATGAGGAGACCCTACAATTAGTCTAGCTATGTGGGGTGCTATTAAACATAGAAATGCCAGAACACCAACGAATGAAGTTGCAAGTGCTGCACCAAGAGCTGAGATTAGTGTTGCTACAAGTCTAGTCCTCCACGGGATCACACCAGATGATACAGCTACATCATCACCAATTGATATTAAATCCAAGTCAGCGTGTAGCACCATATACAATAGTACTAGAACCGGAAATGAAATTAGTAGTACTTGAAGCTCTGCATTACCAGGTCTTGATAAGTCACCAAACATCCAGAATACTATTGTCGCTATTTGTAATTCATTAAGTACTAAATACTGCAGGAGGGCTAGTATGGATTGATACATGAATGCCATAGCTATGGCTGAAAGTATTATAGCACGTGGTTCTAAACCACTCCTCTGCGCTAACAGAAGTATCAGTATTGACTGAATCAATGCGAAGACGAATGCGAAGATAGGTATTACGTAAGGCCTTGAAAATTCTATGAGCCATGATGATGCATGACCTACATAGCCTGTTAAGAGGGCTACAGCAACACCAAGTGCTGCTGCTTGAGATATACCTAAAGTAAAGGGTGAGGCGAGGGGATTACGAAGTACAGCTTGCATAATAGCTCCTCCACCAGCCAGTAACATACCTACAACAACTCCAACAAGACATCTCCTTAATCTAAGCCAGAGAGCTACTACCTCATCCTCAGGTAGCTTATACCCAAACATAAACTTAAATAAATCAAGGAATGAAACATCATACAGCCCAATAGACACTGATAACGGTATTAAGAGAGCTAGTATAACTAACAGCACGGTTATTACTGCTAATCTATGAGATGTTAATCGCGAAACAACCTCATAATTTAATTTACTTCCCACTCCTAACCACACCTAAACATATTAGCTACATTACTAAATCCTACACCATAACCCTTAATGAATTCCTCATATAGTGCCTTTCCAAGGAAGACCTTAAATATCTCATCAGCTTTAACTGCAGGATTTATATCGCTAAACCTGTTAGGGTATAACACCTTGCCTATATAATATGCATCAGCTAATGCTGTAGCTATATTTGTGTGGTAGTAGTTAAATGGTAGTATCGTGTAGACCTTACCCTCTCTGAAGGCTTTTAAAGCACAATATTTACTAGGGTCTTTCTTAAAGTCATTAATCACTATATCTAAATTATTAAGATCTATAAAGATAATGTCTGGCTGTTTTTCTAGTAAGTATTCAAAGTCTACAGAGATGAAGCCTGACTTTGTAGCTAGTTCATCAACTATACTCGATGTATTAAGTAGTGAGAGTGGGGGGAATGGTGATTGTGATGAAGTGAATGGTTGCTTACCCTTATAGGAGACAGCAGCAATATATACTGACGGCTTTACGTTAACACCCCTAACTCTGTTCTTAAGGTCAGTAACAATCTCATCTATGTATCTACATAACTCTTCAGCTCTATTCTCACGATGTAATACCTTACCTAGTAATCTTAATGCCTTCTTAATTGAGTCTATATCGAGATATCCTGCCCTACCATAATCAAGAACGATAACCGGCGCTTTAACCTCCTTAGATAATCTATCAGGATCATACATTTGCGCATAAAGTTTATGCATTATTACTAAATCAGGCCTGACAGACCTTATCCTCTCAGGATCAGGAGGACTTCTAGGACCACCAACACCAATTACTGGTAAATTCTTAAATAATTCAGCATAAGCCATAGCATAATCTCTACCAAGAGGATTCCAAGTTCTCTCTGAAGCTTCAACACCAACAACAAGGTCGGTAGCATTAAGGTAAACTATTAACCTAAGCATACCCGGACCTATAGCAACAATCCTTGATACATTGTAAGGAATCCTTACGGTCCTATTAATGAAGTCCGTAACCTCAAAATACTTACGCCCTAGATGTACCCCATAATTAAGTGATACTAACGTATAAGTTAAGTAAAATAACATAATAATCAACACAGTAATTACTAATACTAGGGCTAATCTAACCCTAACCATATGTTGCTCACCTTATGTGCACTACACTAAAATAGAAGTGCACCTTTAAACCTTTTCCCCTTAATACAATGAATAATTACTTCACTAATTAGACGCAAGGCTTTTGATGTACAGTATACTGGCTATAAATAGCAATGCTTACTTCATCAATCCTTAAGTAATGACTAAATGATCCCGCTCATTAACTCATAATAACATTATATTTAATCTCATTTTTCATGATAGCTGTAAACTGTAATGCCTCACTTTAGTTACACTCTACCCATGAATATCGATACTGTTAGACCTTTAGGATCGGTTGCTATAGTTACTGACTCATAAGGTGGAGTATAAACCTTCTCGATGTATAATTTCATTTTATGAGCATCAGATAACGTGTTATGAGCTAGTACGAGAGCTCCTGGTACTAAATATTTCTCAGTGACATTTAGGTATTGATGGTATTCATCCTTCTTACCATCTATAAACATAAATGCTATACTTTCTCTATAATGTTTATAATTTCTAGCATCACTACATAAAACTTCAACATAATTATCTAATTTGAGGTCCTTCATTACTTTTAATGTGTAACTTACTCTATCACATTTATTATCTATGG
>CAZAMI010000097.1:0-2796 GCA_964486465.1 uncultured Desulfurococcaceae archaeon
GCTAGGTTAGAGGGGTCAGAGAGAGTTAGCGTTTCTCCCCTCACGGTACTTCTAGATGGTTTTTAATGCTTTTGGTTTCGTGGGGAGGGTTAGTCCTTGGTGTGGGTTCATTAGCTTTACCCACACCTCATGGGGCTCTGTCGAGGGGGACGCCACGGAGCACCCATCTGAGGGCTGGGTCTCACCGCGCAACGGGTCATCGAGCCACACTCACCAAGCAATTAGAAACAATTAAAATATTTATAATGTATTGCAAAATCCAAAACAGCCTACCTAGGGGAGAGTGATAACCCTTCCCTAAAGACATGCTGGCCTTACCTCATCAATATAGTTTACACATTGTCTTTAATGGCAATACTCATAACCCTGAGACTACGAATCCTATACTTGACTAGCTACACTTCCCAACTTAGGTAATCTCTTATTCCTCCCTTAAGGTATTACTATCGTTGTATTAGTTCTTCTTAGACCTCTTTTCTTCAGTTTCTCATACTCTTTAGTGAGTATCTCAAATTCCGCAGTTGAGTAGAGAATTCTTCCTTCTTCTAGAGCATCAACTATTATTGGGTTTCCCCTTCTAAGCATTTCTAAGGCTTCACTAATGGTGTATGGATGTGGTTCTATGGGTAAGTGTATGTTCTTTAATATGTCTAATACCTTACTTATCCTATCAAGGTATTTCTCCTTAAAGTCAGCTATGATTAATAAGTCGTAATCACTCCAAGGCATCCAGTCCCCTCGAGCTCTCGAACCAAATAATATTACTGCCTTAACGTTAAGCTCCCTAGTGAGTAGCTTAACAGCTTCCATTAGAGTGCGGTCATCACTCATTAGATAAGACCCTCCTAACGAAATCGATCACTTTTTTAGCAGCTTCCAATGCCCTCTTGGATGTCTCCTCGTCGTATGCCTCATGAGGAGTTCCTGCAGGATGTGCATTGGGGTATCTTGACGGTATGTAATGTCTATCAAGTTCTCTCGCGTATGAGAGTAATTTATCATCCATCTCTATACTTACCTTACTAAAGTACCTCTCTAAAAGAACTCTAACACTGTGCCCCCATGGAGCTTCATTGACATAGTATAGTAATGCCTTAACAGCTTTCTCAGCTGCTTGATGAGCATAAAATGCTGCTGCATTATATCTCCTCTCACGGTGAAGTATTAATGCTGTTTCGTAATCCCATAAGGCTTCACTAAGCCATCGTAAAGCTTCATTCCTCATGTGCGATGCCCAAGCATCTTATTAGTTAAAGACGGTAATATGTTAGTATACCATAACTATAGCATGCTGAGATGCAGAGGTATAACCAGCTGTCGTATTGCTTAATACATGTATGTATATTAAGCTATGTAGGGCTACATATTGTTGAGGTTACCTACTTGGTGCTGGACATAAGTGAGTTGAGTAAGTCTATATCGAGTATAGTTAGGAGGGTTTCAGGAAGTGTTGTAACAATATTTACTGAGATACCGAGTATTACTTCATTAATTACTCACAGGCCTATCAGGGGTATGGGATCAGGCTTCATAATAAGTAATGATGGTGTTGTAGTAACAAATGCTCACGTTATTAGGGGTGCTGAAAACATTAAGGTCTTACTACCTAGCGGTGAGAGTGACTACGCTGAAGTGATAGCTGCTGATCCATACAGGGACTTAGCACTACTTAAGGTAGGTCTTACCGGTCTTAAGCCTCTAAAACTGGGTGACTCGGATAGTATCAGTATCGGTGAGTTAGTATTCGCTATAGGGTCACCTCTCGGCCTTCCAGGTCCTACAGTAACTATGGGTGTTGTAAGTGCTGTTGGCAGGACTATAGTTACTGAGAACGTAGTTCTTGAGGACCTAATACAGACTGATGCAGCCATAAACCCAGGCAATAGCGGTGGCCCACTAATAAACGTCGCTGGTGAAGTCATAGGTATAGCTACAGCTGTCATACCTTACGCTCAAGGCATAGGATTCGCCATACCTGTCAATACATTAAAGAGATTCATAGTTATTGTTAAAAAGTACGGTAGGCCCTTAAGGGCTTGGATAGGGGTTTACGTAACGCAGGTAACGCCTGATATGGCTTCAGCTTATAGCCTACCAATTAGTGAGGGTGTAATAGTAGTTAGGGTAGCTCCAGGAACGCCAGCACATAGGTATGGCTTAAGAGTTGGAGATATAATTGTTAGAGCTAACAAGAGAGATGTTAAGAGGGTAAGGGATCTTAAAGAGGAAATTGAGGACTCCATAGATAGAGGTTACGTAAGACTAAGCATAGTTAGGGGTAGTAAATACTTCGATATTGATGTACCATTAATTATCGAGGCTCTATAATAGGTAGGAAGTGTAGGGTGAAACAATTATAGAAAGTTTTAATTATTAACGAACCCCTCTAGCATTGGAATAAAAGGGTGTCTTGTTTGATAAGAGTAGTCGATATCTACGTTAGGTATAGGTGGAGGCAGGGGCCCATATTAAAGGGTGTTAATGCTGAATTCGGTAATAAGCACTTACTCTTAGGTCCCAATGGTTCCGGAAAGACAACACTCTTTAGAGCTATTTCCGGCTTAACACCTATTCTAAAGGGTAAGGTATTAATTGATGGTAGAGATGTTAATGAGATTTATGGTACCAAGGGTTTATTAGCATTAAATCTGGGTGAAATCTTATCCCTTCTACGTATGAGTGCTTACGATAACTTGAGGCTATTTATGGATTTAACTGATGGTGATATGGACTTAGCTATTGAAATACTTAATGATTTAGGTATCGAAACTCAAATACTTAGGAAGAGAAAGCCAT
>CAZAMI010000097.1:2896-4042 GCA_964486465.1 uncultured Desulfurococcaceae archaeon
ATATCTAAGCTAATAACACTCGACCGTATCTATGAATTATCTATTTAGGTGCTAACATGACTCTATACCTTAACTTAAAGTTAAGAGTTTACTCACTGATCCTGAACTCATAGGGTGGAGCATCCTATTCATCGAGTTTTGGGTATTCATGTGGCTCTTCATATTCTCGTCAGGAGTAAGTACTGAAGGTCCTTATGGTGAATACATAGTTAAGGTTAATGCGACACTAGCCTATAGTTTTCTAGGACTTCTCTCGATGTCGTCAGCAGCTATAGGGCTAACCTATAGTGTATACTACATGTCTAGACCGTTAAGATTCATAACTAAATTCACTAAGATGACCCCCTTCAAATTCATTATTGAGGACTTCATTGGAGGTTTAGCTGTCTTAGTAATTAATGCATTAATCATTATGGCTTCAGTACTTGGTCTAACATATCTTAAATGGGGAGTTATCGCACTCCCTGACAACTTCTTGGCGTCTTCGCTGGCCTATTACTAGGTGGTACAGCTCTGTACTGGTTATCATACGTAGTAGCGTTAGCACTAATTGTTGCTAGGAGGACTAGGGGGATATCTATGGCTAGCTCAATACCACTAATACTTGGATTCGTTATATACTCACAGTTATGGATTGACCTAGGTAATGCCACCTATGTAGTACCACTAGCAACACTACCAGCAATACTTCTAAACCAAGCAACAGGTCTAGTACCCTCCACGGGTTCGTACCTCGCTTGGTTAATCACTAGGGTAACACCCAACAAGATTAATCTATGGCTAGCACTAGTCTCAGTACTTGTCTGGATAGCTATACTCATGTTACTATCAGTAGTACTCATTAAGAAGAGCAGAGGTATAACTCTAGAAGAGCTAAGAACGTAATAGCTACTCCCTAAAACATTAATCTTGAGCTAATATTTTCACAATACCGGATGTGTCCTTATCCATGTAGATAGTAAGTTCCTTACCTGAATGTCGAGCTCTGAAACTTAACTTAAAGCATACCCTTCCATAGACTTCATAATACCCATTATCAGGAACTACTTCAAACTCCCTAACATTAAATAAGAACGCTCTAACAGGCTCGGAGGTCATGATGAGCTTCATGAATGAAGCCCATCCAAAACTATTACCGCATTTCGG
>CAZAMI010000098.1:0-3942 GCA_964486465.1 uncultured Desulfurococcaceae archaeon
GTTCCTAATCTTACGTGATTCCATTACCTTCCTACCCATATAAAGCAGACTTAATCAAGCTATTAAATTTTGGTGAGATATAGCTATAAGGATACATAATTTACGTTACGTAATCACAGGGTAATATGTTAATACCTATTGAATTCATGTAAACATTAAACTAATTTAAGTACTAAATTATAGTAAGAACCTAGAAACTTAGGTGAGATACTATGAGGACATTACTAATACATGCTGAGGAGTTCTGGTTTAAGGTGAGGGAAAAAGCTATAGAGGATGCTGAAGAAGAGGGAATTCTTAAGGAATATAAAGGTGAGAATACTTTAGTGGTATTCATAACTGTTGAACATAATGATTATTCAGGTGGGAAAGACTTTATCGAAGATGTAGCTAATAGTATAACTGATGTATTTAAGAAGGTTAAGGCATCTGAAGTAGTGTTATATCCTTATGCTCACTTATCTAAGAACTTAGCATCACCTCGTGAAGCCGTAACCGTGTTAAGAATGCTTAAGGAAGCCTTAAGATCTAGAAAGGTAAAGGTTGTAAGGGCACCATTCGGGTGGTATAAATCATTCAATATTAAATGTTACGGTCATCCATTATCGGAACTATCTAGGGAGTTCACGCCAGTAACCATGAAACGACGCACTATAAGTAAGGAGTACTACGTATTAACACCAAGCGGTGAGGTTTACAGAGCAGACGAGTTTGAAACTGATGATGAAGAGCTTAAGATACTCATCGATAAGGAGGTCTTTAAGAAGGAATTACCTGGTGGGGAGGCGAAAATCGTTGAGCTATGTAAGAAGTTCGGATTTGAATGGGAACCTATGTCTGATGTTGGACATATGCGTTATGGACCGCATGCAACTATTATTCTAGAATCAGTTATGGAGTATTCCTGGAAGGTTGCTAAGTCATTAGGTATACCAGTATTTAGGGTTAGAGGTACCAATATGTTCAATTTAAAGTTTAGACCTGTTAAGGAGCATGCTGATCTCTTTGGTGATAGATTATATGAAGTGGATACCGATAGTGGTAAAGTAGTGCTTAGGTATGCAGCATGCCATCAACAATTCGCCATGATTAAGGACTGGATAATAAGTTATAAGGACTTACCCTTTGGCGCGTTCGAACTAGCTGATAGCTATAGGTATGAACAAAGCGGTGAAGTCATGTTATGTTTTAGGCTAAGGAAGTTCTTCATGCCTGACTTACACATATTTACTAGAGATTTAGAGGAGGCTAAGAAAATATCGTTGTTGGTCCAAGCTAAGATACTTGAAGAGATAAAGAAGCTTGATAGGAGATATATCGCGATATATAACGTAACTAAGGACTTCTTCGAAAATCACAGAGACTTCCTCACTGAACTAGTTAAACGTGAAGGTAGACCCGCCTTAATCGAGGTAATACCCTCAGGGATTTACTATTGGGTCTTAAATGTTGAGTACAACATTATAGACTTCCTGAAAAGGCCCAGAGAAATAGCTACATTTCAAATTGATATAGGAAACGCGAAAAGGTTTGATATAAAGTATATTGATGAGTACGGTAATGAAAGGTATCCTGTCATAATACACACAGCTATCATAGGAGGTATTGAGAGGTATATCTATGCAGTCTTCGATAAAGCTTTACAGGATGAAGCGAGAGGAAAAATCCCTTCATTACCAACATGGCTTGCACCAATACAGGTAAGGATAATTCCTATCAGTAAGCAATTCTACGATTATGCTGATGAAGTATTAAAGATACTACTAAGAGAAGGTATAAGAGCCGATATGGATGATAGAGACCTAAGTCTAGGTAAGAAAATAAGGGAGGCAGGTATTGAATGGATTCCCTATATAGTCGTCATAGGTGCTAGAGAGAAAGAAACTAAGACGGTAAATGTTAGGATAAGACATAAAGGTATTCAGAAATCTATGAAGATTGAGGAATTAGTAAGTATGATTAAAGAGGAGATAAGAGGGTATCCCCAGGTTGATTCAGCATTACCTACGTATCTAAGCAAGAGACCGACACTGCACTACTTACGGGAAATAGAAATGAAGTAACTATTTCTCTTAAGAATTAATTAAATCTAAAACAGCCTTAACTACAGAAGATTTCTGTGATGAACGTTGCCGGCTCTGAGCAGTGATGTGATGAACCTCCACTGATTTCTTAATCTATCCTACCCAGGATTTCATGATAGGTATTCTTACCACACTTTCTACAGTAGTGATATAATCTCTTAAAATCTGAAATATCATAACTAACCTTAAGTATCCATACAGTACCACATACACTACACCTTAACTTCCAAGCTGTCACTTAGCACACCTCATAAGTACTTGGTTAAAAAGTTATTAACTCTCTCATGGAGAGTTTACTGGCGGATGAAATAAGGTGGGCCCGTAGCTCAGCCAGGTAGAGCGGCGGACCCAGCTCTAAGGGGCCGATGCTCCAGTCCTAAAGTGTGATACGGGTCTATAGACCGCAAGGGATGATAGAGGTTAGGGTTGAGAGACCCGTAGGTCGGGGGTTCAAATCCCCCCGGGCCCACCACATCTAGGTCGCGGGCCCTAACCAATACAATAACTTCTTCTTAATTCATGAGATAAGAATGAAGTCTTAATGTATCAGCGCTTTGGCCCCTCATCAAGACGTCAGGTCGGATCTGTCCTCATCACTTACTTAAGTCTCCTCACACATTTTATGTGATTAAATCACTTAAATATGTCTTTACTCCAAAGTTCCGTTATCCTCCTCCTTTTAATCTCCCTCATCATTCTGTCAACATACCTATAAACCGTTGAATGTTGCCTACCCTGTATGAGCATTTCTATTGCTTCTCTAGCAACTTGAGCTGACTCGTAATCACCTATTATTGCGACCTTATCTTCATATATGTTTATGTAGGTTCCAGTCATCATCTCCAAGTTCTTCCTAGCTCTACCCTCCTCTCCTATAATTCTTCCCTTAATTCTCGTTAAGTGACTCTGTGAGTCACCAATAACTTCCTTGAGATCTATCTCGATTAGCACTTGATCCTCTTCAAGCACTCTCCATGCTCTACCCGGTGAGAAACCTAGTGCTATTGCCCTAATGAAGTCTCTAGCTTTAAGCAAGTTATAGACTGGTGTGGAGGGAGATATAGGCTCTATCACTATGTTACCGTTATCGCTATCAACGTGTATTCTAGTACCAGTTCTTGACTCAAGCTCCTTAAGTATCGATCCCTTCTGACCTATAAGTACACCTATCCTATCTAATGGAACCCTCATATAAAGCTTTGTAACCCCCGGAATTACTCTCTTCACTTCACCACTCAAATTACATCCCTCTCAAAATATCTCTAAGAGCTTAAATTGATTCAGTTCCCATTAAAATGCATTAATTATGAGGTCACGTATTTAAACATCTCACTTACTGATGGTATGTCGTGAAGGCCTAGCTCTCTAGCAAAGTACCTATATAGGTTATTTAAATCCCTCATGAGGAACTCTAAGGCGTTTGGATGACCGATCTTAACGGCTTGACTAACATCTATTATGTAATACTTCCCTCGCCATATCATTACGTTATATTCGCTAAGATCACCATGCACTAATTGAGCCTTTCTATACATTTTCCTTACATCCTCTAATAGATTCCAGAAAAGCCCTCTATACTCTTCCTCACTTAAACTTGCTTCCTTCAGTAACGGTGCTCTAACCCCTTTCTCACCTATGAATTCCATAACTAATACGTTCTCATACTGGATTATTGGTTTAGGAACAGAAACTCCAGCTTCATACATTAATTTATAGTTTCTAAACTCCTTTCTTGCCCATAACGTCATTAACTTCCTCGTTGAACGCGGTATCCCTCCCTCGAATCTAGGATCACCTCTAATGTATCTAATGAGGCCCTTACGAAACTCAGCAGTTGATGTCAGGTATATCTTAACAG
>CAZAMI010000099.1:0-3862 GCA_964486465.1 uncultured Desulfurococcaceae archaeon
TCACGATGGTTCATTACTGGGGACCTACGCATCATGTGAGGCCTCGTGCTACAGCCATAGTTGAAGATGGAGGTTCATTCATTAATTACTACATTCACATGGCTCCAGTTAGGTCATTACAGATGTTTCCAACCGCCATACTTAAGGGAGCTAACGCTCAAGCGTACTTAACGACCATATTGATAGGTGGTAGGAATGCTCACATAGACGTTGGTGGACGTATAGTATTCAAAGGTCCAAATACCAGAGGTGAAGTAGCATCCAGGTCGTTAATTAAGGACAATGCTCATGTAATCATGAGAGGAGAGCTCATAGGTGAGACGCTGAGTAGGGGTCACATAGATTGTAAGGGATTATTATTATCACCCAAGGCCATTGGTGAGGCAATACCTATACTTAAATCAATTAATGAATCAGCAGAATTAACTCATGAAGCAGCTATAGGCAGGATCTCACGTGATGAATTAGAATACCTGATGACTAAGGGATTCACGGAGGATGAAGCTGTTTCGCTAATTGTAAGGGGATTTCTTGAGGTAGGTATTGAGAGGTTACCCTCAACGTTAAGGAGGTACATAAGTAATGTATTGGATGTGATAACCAAGTATGCTAAAGGCTAATCAAGTACGTATTTACTTGGTTAAAACTTAAATTCATGAATTCGTAAGCCATAATGGGGTTTATAATGCTTGAGGAGTCTCAATTGATTAAGGATGGTGTGTTAAATGTTGTTAAACTTATGGCAATAGCAGCTAAAACCGCACCTAAAGCTAGAGGTGTTGATAACATAACCATAGCAGTATTAATAACTCGTGACGAATTAGAAAGATTAGCAAGTAAGATGGAGGAATTAGCTGATGAGTACGGCCAATTCCTTAAAAGGGATGCTAAGAATGTTAGGGAGTCAGATGCTGTTGTCCTGATAGGAGCTAAAGTTATCGATATAGGGCTAAAGTCGCCACCTGAATACAAAGTAGACATAAACACTGTTGCAGCACTGCTAAATCTAGGTATAGCATTAGGATCAGCAGTTAAGATTGCCTCAATATTGAATGTTGATAATAGGATAATGTATAGCATAGGAATTGCTGCGCAAAAACTCAAGATACTTAATGCTGACTACATCATAGGTATACCAGTCTCGGTGAGAGGTAAAAACATATACTTTGATAGGAAGGTAAAGTGAGATTCGATAAATAATTATCAAGAAATTCCTTTTATGGAAGTTTGGAGGAAGTTCATTGCATTTTAGTCATCATACCTCCTTTCCTGCAAGCATGTCATTTAATCCCTCACCTATGAGCCCAAAGCCTAGACTAAGAAGTAATATAAAGAATCCAGGGAATGTAATTGGCCACCAATAGCCTGCTGGTAAGAATGGTTGTCCTGCTCTTAAATCAAAACCCCAGTCAGGTGTTGGTGGTACAACTACGAATCCTAAGAAGCTTAAACCAGCCTCAGTTAATATTGCATCTGCCATGTTTAACGTTAATACCACACTTAATGTTGGGACTACGTTAGGTAGTATGTGTCTAAACATTATTCTAAGAGGTGACGCACCTGCAGCATATGCTGACTCTACATATGCTTGCTCCTTAATCTGTAATGTGGGTCCTCTGGTCATCCTAAAGTATATAGGTATGTATACGACAGCTATAGCTACTGCAGCATTGATTATGCTTGGACCGAGGACGCTTGCTAAAGCTATTGCAAGTATTAATCCTGGAAAGGCGTACATCGAGTCCATAATCATTGCTAATACTCTATCAATCTTACCTCCTATATAACCTGATAATAGCCCCAAGGGAACACCAACTGCAGCTGAGAGTGCTGTTGATAGTAGTACCACAGCTAGAACTACTCTAGAACCCCAGATAACTCTAGATAGTATGTCCCTACCTAGGTTATCAGTTCCAAAGGGATGTAGATTATTGGGTGGTCTTAATGGATTAGCAACGCTTTTTGTTGGATCGTAAGGTGATATGAACGGTGCGAAAATCGCCATGAATATTATAGGTAATATTAAAGCTAGACCTACCAATAGGAATGTTTTACCTAAGTACCTACCCTTGACTATGCTCTTAATGAGTGATGAAACTATGAAAGTAGGTCTCTTCAAGGACATTATAGTTCACCTCAATACCTTATCCTTGGGTCTATGAAGGCGTAAATTATGTCAACTAATAGGTTTATCGTTACGACTATTATTGCAAAGAATACTACAGTTCCCTGTACTGTTGTGTAATCAGCGTAGGTTATTCTCTCTACGAGGAATGTTCCCATACCAGGCCATGAGAATGTAGTCTCAGTTAGGACAGCACCAGCTAGTAAGTATGCGAACTGAAGACCCATTATGGTCATTATGGGTATGAATGCATTTCTGAATGCTGCTGAGATGAACTTCCATGTACTTACGCCGACAGCCTTGTACGTCATCATGAAGTCCTGTTTAAATATTTCTATCATGTTATTCCTCACAATTCTCGTAAATGCACCAGAGATCACAAGTCCTAAGGTTATTGATGGGAGTACTAAATGTCTTAAAGCACTGACTAAGCTATCCCATCTATGCGTGATTATGCTATCAATTATATATAGTCCAGTGATACGTGGTGGTTCGAGGCCTGGGTCAATCCTACCAGCTACGGGTAGTACCCTAAGCCACACGCCAAATATCAACTGCAATAACATACCTATCCAGGGTATGAATAAAGTCCAAGAGATTATTCCATAGATTCTCATTGATGTATCAAACTTACGCCAACCTTTAATGACACGTAGTGATGATCCAAATACACCAGTGGTTGTCCCCAAAATGACGGCTATGATGAATGCGAAGATTGTTAACTCTAAGGTGGCGGGAAAGTGATCCATAATCTCAGCTATTACAAGTCTTCTACCCCATATCAGGCTTCGTCCTAAGTCACCTCTGAAGATGCCTGATAGATAGTCTATGTATTGTATGTATAGAGGCTTGTCAAGACCTGCTTTATGCATTAATTCTTTAACATATTCCGGTGGTGCCTTCATACCAACCATAGCGAGTATAGGATTTCCTGGTATGAGCCTCATAACTATGAAGACTATTGTTAATAATATCAATATCGTAGGTATAGCAAGTAATACCCTAGCTACGATGAATCTACCAAGTCCAGGCATAATCACTCCCAATACGTAAGTTACGCATTCAATATATGAATAATTATGAAAAATAAGTATAGGTTGTCCTCATTCCGTCATCCACTTAACGTTAACTTCCTGTCTCCCAATATAGGAGGTAGTATCTAAATAGCATTGTGGGATCTAATACAACACCCTTAATTCCTTTCTTAGTCACCATGTAAAGCTTGCCTTGGAATAATGGTATTATGGGTACTTCATCAGCCATGATTTCCTGAACCTTCTTATAAAGCTTAGCCCTCTCACTCTGGTCCGTCAGAACTGCTGCTTGATCTAGTAGCTTATCTACCTCTGGGTTGGAGTAACCGCTACCTGTCCAGGCGTTAGAGTCTGTACGTAAGAATGGTGTTAGGTAGTCGTCAGGGTCTATATAGTCTGGATACCAACCGTATAAGCTTAGCATTAGTGCTCCTTTTCTAGTATAATCTAGGTAGGTGGACCATTCAGCGCTCTTTATAGTGACTTCAAACATTCCCGTCCTCTCAAGCTGCTCCTTAATTAGTGCTGCTAAGTCCTTCTCCGTATCTCCGTAGTGTGTTGGTGTGTACCATAACTCAAGCTTTAGCTTATTAGTCTCACTATAGCCTGCCTCCTTCAGTAGCTTCTTAGCTAACTCTATATTACCGTCACCATACTTCTTAAATACATCCTCATGACTCCACATACCTATAGGCACTAAGCT
>CAZAMI010000100.1:0-3737 GCA_964486465.1 uncultured Desulfurococcaceae archaeon
GTTACATACCCTATATACGCATACATCTTCGAAATACTAATCTTCAAGATTAAGTTCAGGTATACAGACATTTTAGGTATGCTCATAGCGTTTGCAGGTATCCTGCTATACTTCCATGAGGCATTGAATATAGGTATAGTCAATTTACTTGGGGTTATTGAGAGTTTCGTAGCATCAATACTTGCCGCAGTATATTTCTTCATTGGCAGGTTTATCAGGTTAAGAGCAGGGTTATTCACGTATGTAGTACCAACATACATAGTTGGTGCTGCGACAGTAGTGCCTTACTCAATAATAACTAACTCTAACATTACTAATTATCCAGTAATAACGTGGATATACTTCGCGTTACTAGCCTTAATACCTATGATAGGTGGTCACACGATAATGAATTACCTCCTTAAGTTCTATAGTAGCTATGTGGTATCATCAATAGCTTTTCTTGAACCTGTAGGTGCTTCCCTACTAGCTCTACTGATACTGAATCAAGTACCTAGAATTGAGCATATAGTCGCAACACCATTAGTACTGTGTGGTGTAGCACTAGTTCTAAGATCAGCTTCCGAGTCTTAAGTAATGGATTATTACTCATAGCATTGATATGGTGAAGTCTCAATCATTGGAGGTAAGGTGTGTCTGAGATTATAGAGGTAAACTATGTATTCTACTTAGGTATGTATTTCTCTAGTATCTTATCCCACCTAACAAACAACATTAGGAGTACCATAACTATTAGAACAGCAGTACTTAATGCTATGACGTAGTTCTCACTTAACCCTATAGACTCACCTAGGAATGTTACTGCACGACCGAATAATGTTATGAAGTATATCATCACGATCTTACCTATTATGCACGGAATTAAAGCGTAGTGTAGCTTATATTTAAGCATTCCTAGAGCTATGAAGAGTAGATCATCTGGTAAGGGTGTTAGTGCAAATATGAATAGTATTAAGGGAACTATGTATTTACCTTTAGTTAACGTTACTAACTTCACCAGCGCGTTTATTTGCTTCATGTACTTAGTACTTTCTAATGCCTTCGACATAAACCTACCCATAACCCAGCCCGTAAACTCACCGAGTCCTGAACCTAGACCACCAACTAATGCTGTTATTGATGGATCCAGCTCTTTCATACTAGCTAGTAGGAATATTATGACTGTGTAAGGAATTGGAAAGATTACGCTTACAGCCCCGATGAAGCTTATCATGAATACTCCTAAATATTTGGGCATTCCAGTCAAGTATAGTGTAAGGTAGGGTCTCAGAACGTATAGGGATACGCTCATTAGGATTATTAGAGCTATACCCACTATGTTCTTAGTATGCCTCAATACTCTATCCTCTTAAGCTATGCACTCATTCTTAAAAATTATTGAAGCTCATGAAATAATGCTTAAAATCGTCAGCTGCTCGACAGTTCATCACTAATCAGTTGTAGCCGGGGAATTCATCAACCGAGACATTAATATTAGAGAGTTAAAAACTATGGACTTTACCTACCCCTTAACCTCCTTAACCCCACCTCTAGCTTCCTCCTTAGCACCAGATACTATTAGGGGTATTAAATTAGCGATTTCAGGGTTTGTCTTCGATATGATGCCTAAAACTAGTAGTTCTATTGCTCGTGGTATCCTCTCCTGAACCTCCTTAGGTATAGAGTTTAATACCTTCAATAAGAACGCATAGTTCGTTGGGACTTCATTCACTATGTGCCAGAAGTAATACTCATAAACATCTTGACTAACCTTAGTTCCTAAATCTAAGCTGATGAGGCTCAGCTTAACACTTTCTAAAATAGGGCTTAACTCCTGTGCATACTTATCCTCAATATCAACAGGTCTTGTAAGTAGATCCTCAATACTTAACTCACTAAGCATTCTCTGTGATGCCCTCCTGAAAGCCTTCTTTAAGTCCCTAATTAATGGGTCAGCATTGACGCTCCCGTAATTTCTCCATAGGTTAGCTAAGAATCCCGTTACATCACTAACCTTGAGGGTTAATCCCTTAAGTTCAACACCTACTCTTAACCTCTCCTTAGTTAATCCATCATAGTCCTCCTTAATACCTATGTATACAGGTTTAGTGTTTATGTAGACTATACCTACCTCTATACTCTTCTTGACTCTTTCACCTCCCACTGTCGTGATGGTGTATGACGCGTATGGCGATGGTGACAGAACGTCCCTAATTACCAAGACTCCTCTACCAGCCTCAAAGGCATATATTATTGGTGTTAACCACTCATGAGTATATATCACGGCCTTCTCCTTTAAGGGGAATATTATTGGTAATTCATGAGGCTCCTCATTCTTATCACTAATACCGAATGCTGGCTCTATTAGTGAAGGTCTTTCCTTACGAGCCATTGACTTAGGATAGACTGTAATTACGGGTCCCGAAAGTACGGGCATTACGTGCCACCTAGCGCTTTCTAGCTAAGAACTCCTCTATCCATAACTTAACCTTACCTACCAAGTCCGGGCTACCATCAATATTCCATTCATTATCTATCACGCAGAAATATGATGAACCAACAGCAACGCATCTAGATACACTATCGAAGTATAGAGGCCTTATAGCTTTATCTAAGCTTAAGTATTCAATGAAGTTTAAGAAGTCCGAAGTCAGTATTAATGACTTCTTACCTCCCTCACTCCTATACTTAGCTACTGCAGCACGTATTGTATCAAGTAATTCCCTACCCTTACCCTTAGTCTTAATCTTGAAGATAGCCTTCCTAGAAATACCTTCTTTAGTCTCGTAAGTAATTTCTAGTATCTCATTAACCATGAATAACCTCCTTTCAGTTCTACAATTAGCGGATATGAAGTTATTAAAACCTATATTCACCTTAACGCTATATAACCTAAACTCAGCTCCCCTCCTTTGTATGGTATTTAACGGTTTCTCCAGGAATGCAGCCCTATAATTCGTAACTATTAACTTACCCTTGGGCTTTTCAGCAATGCTTAAGTACTCAACACTTTCCTCAGCTAAATCTATTTCATCGTTGAATGGTATGAATACTTCAATACTAGTTGATGGTAGTATGAAGCCCATTCAAATATACCCTTAAAATACTTACAAGATAAGTTATAGTTTTTACTAAGACTAGCTGTCTGAGAGCTGGCTAGGCTATAAGTGACTACAGACAGGGCATTCAGGATTCCTCTTAACACTTATAGTTTCAAACTCTCCTTTCTTACCATTCACTATTATTAACTTACCTATAGCTGGCTCTCCATAGCCAGTGATTATCTTAATAGCTTCTAGAGCCTCCATAGTCCCCAAGATACCTGGTGTTACACCGAGTATTGGTATCTCCTTCTCACGTTTAGGTTCATGAGGGAATAAGCACCTAAGACATGGACCCTTACCAGGCATTATCACTAATAATTGACCGTAAACCTCCCTTACACCAGCATGAATTAGTGGTTTTAAGTACTTAACGCAGTACTCATTCAGTAAGAACCTAGTTTCCCAGTTATCTAGAGCATCTATAGCTAGGTCTACCCTAGGTACGAGCTCCTCAGCAAGACTTCTATCAAATCTCCTCCTATATGTAACGATCTTTACATTAGGATTTAACCTTCTTAACCTTTCAGCAGCTACATCAGCCTTATACTTACCTATATCATCAGTTGTGTATAAAATCTGCCTATTCAAATTGTTTAGTTCTAGCTTATCAGAATCAACTATATGTATCTCACCAACACCTGCAGCTACTAAGTA
>CAZAMI010000101.1:0-3691 GCA_964486465.1 uncultured Desulfurococcaceae archaeon
ATTTGAGACTTTAATACTCTGAGAAGTTTTGATAGTGGTGTAGGGTATGGGCATACTAGATTCAATAAAGCCTCAGAGTGCTGGTCAGCAGAAAATGCTTGAAGCATTGAAGAATGAGAACTACTCCATAGTAGGCATATTCGGACCTACAGGTACGGGTAAGTCACTATTTTCTCTAGCTTACGGTATTGACGCAGTAATGAATAATAAGTATAGGAGGTTAATCGTAGTCAAGCCGATGATAGATGTAACGACAGGTGAGGAGTTAACGATGGCGAAGGCAGGACCTCAATTCCTTGAACTAGCTAAGCAGTACGTCATAGACGTTATAGGGAACTTCATTAGCTGGGAGGATGTTAGTAAGTTAATGAATGATGGTAAAGTAATGTTTGTCGATAGTCACTACCTAAAGGGTAGGACATTCGATGAGGCAGTAGTCTTCATAGATGATGCACAGACATTAAAGCTGGAATCACTCATAGAAACCATAGTTAGAGTTGGAAGGAATAGTAGGTTAATAGTAGCTGCTGACCCAATATTCCAAGCTTTAAGAGGTAAGGGTGCCACAGATCCATCAGCAATACTTAGGGACATACTAGCTGGTGAGCAGAAAGCCATAGTTGTTGACCTAGGTGTTAAAGACATAGTTAGAGCTGGTGCTAGGATAGGTCTTAGGTTAATTATGGAGTACATGCTAAGATCTAGGAAATTAAAGGAGAGTGAGTTAAAGGCATTGGAGATTATAAGGATGAGATCTCCTGATGCTGACGTAATAACATTACTTGATCTAGAAGATCTAGTTAAGAAGTACCATATATCGTCAGAGCACGTACCTAAGTACTTAGTCATAGTGAAGCAGGGACACCTAGGTAGACTCGTGGGTAAGAGAGGTGAAAGAGTTAATGCCATAGAGAAGGATCTAAATGCCAGGGTTAGAGGTGTTGAACTAGATGTAGACTTAACTAACATCATTAGAGCAGTACATCCAGTATCTTGGGTATGGAAGAGAGTTGAGGATGTTGACTTCATGGGATCCTACATAGCGATATCGATAGATGAGGGAGCATTCGGTCCATTCATGGGTCAGAAGGGAGTATATGTTAGGTTTTTAGATGAGATCATGAAGGAGCTTTTCGGTATAGGCGTGAGAGTAGTACCAACAGAGGGTAGAAGAACTAGGAGAAGGAGGTAATTCATACTTAATTCATAATCAGATCTAGCCTCTATCAGATTATTTTTTGATACAGAACATATCAAGAACTACTTGATAATACCTCGGCCCAACACTCCTAACAACTCGAGCAAACTCAGCCTTACATCTAGCATTTAATGATGACGATAACTCTTCATACCTCCTAGTCGCAATTGTTAATGCATCCCTCTTCTTCTCGGTACTTACGAACTCATACACATGGATATAGCCCTGATCCCTTAAAGCAATGAGGGCCTTGGGGTAGTACTTAAATGCTAACTCAGGTAGGGGCATTAGAATTCTATCAGCCATTCCTTCGTAATTAACTACTACCTCACCAGCATCACCTAATACAGGTTCAACTATGCCTTCAACTTTATTTAGCCTTACATTATCAACCATTAATCCGTAAGCGTAAGGGTTTATATCTATGGAGATTACTTTCCTAGGTCTCGCATACTTAGCTATTATTATTGAGAACAATCCCGCACCAGCGAACATGTTAATTATGAATTCACCATTACGAACGAGCTTAGCTATCCTTATATGTTCGTAGTTAAGTGCAGGGGATATGTAAACCCTCCTAATATCTACCTTAAATAAGCATCCATGCTCCTTATATATCGTCGTTGATCTAGGCTCACCAGCTATATGTACATAGTCTCTAACCCTATACGTTCCACTAATGGGCGTTACCGCAACCCATACAGACTTCACGTAGGGTAGTCTCTCCAGTATCGCCTCACCTAGCGGTCTTAACACCTCGATATCGATGTCTGGAGGCTTCCTAATTATGGCTATATCACCAACTACCTCTAAACGACCCCATAACCTCCTAGCTATGTCCTCACCGAGAATCTCACTAGCTAACCTCCTAAGGAACTTACCCCTACTCATAACTTTTTCCAGTGGTAAGAATTCCGTAGGAGTTAATATTGTGAACACTTATTTAGTAATTAACAGTTTTTATGTTGGGTGATTATATGCCCACACTACGTTCAGGATTAGTTATTGCTGGTGCTTATGCTGATAAACTCAGGAGAACAGCATTTGCTCAGTTGAAGAGCGCTATAAAGGAGGGGACTATTAAGGCTAATGAGGTTGCTTACTACGTAGCACAATTAAATAAGGTACTTTACAGGATATTTGTTGATGAATTAAAGATAGATAAAGGCGATGTTGTTAGAGTCTCAATCGACTATGACTTAGAACCTGGTAAGATTATATGGAAGTTCGACACCTTAAAGATTGAAGCTTTTAGGAGAATACCTGATACTCAAGTAGATGAAATAGTGAGGAAGGTAGTGAGTGAAGCTGAGAGTATCATGGCTGCAGCTGTAGAGTATAGTATTGAGAAGCTTGGTGAGACTGAGGATGGTGACTTAGTATATGTACTTAAGCTAGGTGATAGGGAGGTTGGAGCTTTTGAGGTAGTAGTTATTGATACTGAGATGGCTTACATTAAGAAGGGTGCAGCTATAGAGCCTTCGCCCATGGTTATTGAGAAGGTTAAGATAATGACTGAGGGTAGAGCTGTAGAGGATGCATTAAGGGAGAACATAGCTGAATTCACTAGAAGTGCGCGTTACGTTAGTAGGGAGGAGGCCTCTAAGCTGATAGACTACATTAAATCTAGGATATTAGGGGTTAAAGCAGCTGAAGAAGAGGAGGTTGAGGAGGGCTAATCGTAGGGTAGTCTAAGAAACTTCTTAAGTATGGGACCTAACCTATTAACAGCCTTTTTAACTAAATCATAACCCACAGTTAATGTCTCCTTATTATCCACTAATACGTCATTACCTATAATTACCGTCTCAATACTTAAGTCACCATCAATTACGGCCTTAACTATTGACTCTAGATCTATTAATGCAGGCCAACCCGGTGGTTCTGAAGTATCAAACATAACTATATTTGCCTTGAATCTAACCTCTATAGGCCCTACATCATTAAATCCTATCAGCTCATTATTTACTGTAATTGCTGAGTGGAGTATGTCTAATGGATGTTTATTAGTTCTTAAGGATACCTCCCTAATAACTGATAACATGCTATATGAAGGTCTGACACCTATACCTAAGCCCTCCTCAGGTCTCCATAGCTTTAAGCCCTCACCATACCTAATGATGTTACCTCCAGAGTGCTTTATGGGGTTTATGAAGTAAATACGACTACGTAACTCCTTAGGTAAATCATTCAGACTTAACTTACTATTAAGTAGGTATACATTAATGTCGTGAGATAGTAAGTCCCTCAACCATTTTAGTGGTGGTTCACCACAGTAAAGTACTGCAGCCTTAATACCCTCTACACGTTCATGCCATTTACCAAGTAGTAACTTTAACTCATTGTCTGGGTCGAAATCCTTGATACCACAGTTATAGGGCACTGCTAGAGTAACGTTTATACCTACATCATGAGCTGCTCTAGCGATATTATCAAGGAATATATCTGAGATTAATGCTGTAGTTACACCCCTACTAATCATCTCCATAAACG
>CAZAMI010000102.1:0-3636 GCA_964486465.1 uncultured Desulfurococcaceae archaeon
GACCTTCCTAGTTAGTAATAATCTAGCAAGTGATGACTTTATTGTTGGAGCTATTAAGCAGTCGGTCATGAAGTAATCCTTGACTACATCCTACGATTTTAAATAGGGCCGTAGGCATCCACACCAATAATTTATTACTGCACTTCTTTCTTAGAACCTTCTCATCCACCTCAATGAACTGTGGTATAACGCTCTTAATCATGTTTATCACTCAACAATAACTAATTCCTTATCCATCCTTAAGCTTACGTATAGTGCTGAAAGCGATGTAATTAGCGCTATTAGTGATGTCAACCCTATGCCTTCAGTAATGTAAGTCTTTGTAGGGACATTTATCCTGAATACGTAGTCAATCCATGATCCAAGTCTTGCATAACACTTCCCACCTACATATGTCACCTCAGCTACTCTAGTTACTATACTTCCCTCACCATTGATTAGCATACCCTCCTTATTGTACACACCCCTAAATTCCTTAACCATGAATGGTACTCTTACATTACATATCTTTACTGTGAGCTCTTTATTACGTATTGTAATCTCCTTACCAGCTAATTCAGTATTAAGGAGGAGATTCGCTCCTACTAGCCTGTTGAAGAGTATCCTTGTCTCATCAGCTGGTATGTCTGTTGGGTTAATTACGCCCTTCTCAATTTTAAGTACAACGTTATCCGTATATTTCATGTTAAGTGATGGTATCTCTATATCTGCTTTAGCAACATAAATACCTGTGGGCTTTCTAGTCATTACGTCAAGACTTACGTAAGCTGCACCTATCAGTAGTGAAGCTATTAGTAATGCCAGTATCATCTTAGCAGTTCTAGGTAAGCCGCTAAAGTATCTCCTAGTACCGTAAATTATGAAGTCAAAGATGGAACCTGTAACTGACCTCATTTTAATTATGTAGTGTCTAGCCTTATCTACAACTACAGGCAGTACAGCTATACCTGCTACAAAACCACCAGCATGTGCGAAGAAAGCTATTGATGCACCAAGTCTTGCGTAGCCGTAGATTACCTGTAGTGCAAACCAGAAGAGTAAGTAGTATGCAGCATTCATTGTGAAGCACATAGGGAATATGAAGAAGAACCAGCAGGCAGTAAGTGAGGTTCCTGGATAGAGTATTAGGTAAGCACCTAAAACACCGCTAATAGCGCCTGAGGCACCTATGGCTGGTATAGCAAGTGCTGAAGGTCCTTGCAACATACTAAAAGCAGTATGGAATACTGTAGCAGCGATTCCTGAGATAAGGTATAGGATTAAGAACCTTACACTACCTATGGTATTTTCAATAGCTTTACCGAAGATGTAGAGGAAGTACATGTTAAAGAATATATGTAGTATATCTGCATGAAGGAACATACTAGTAAATATCCTGTAAACATTACTTATATCTTGGAGAAGTAATATAGGTATAAAACCTCCAGTGTATAACCACTTAGTGTTTATGCTTATTAATCCATTACTAATGGATGTAATAACATATATTACAACATTAATAGCTATTATCCCTAAGGTAGCTTTAGGGAGTCTATACCTAATCTCAGCTCCTGTACCATAAGGCTCCATAGGAATACCATTAATAAGTCCTGATTTAGTATGTCTTCCTAAGTAATTATCCAACATCCTCACTCATCAATACATCTCTCTGTGTTCATACTTATTAACCTATCTTCATAAACAGGATCAATACTAAACTAATAATTAATTAAGTACTTAAAGTTTATGGGGCAGATCTTCCACTAGTTCCTTAATACTTCTCTTATATGTTGAGTAAACAGCTCTTGCTGCCTCATGTAAGCTTCTTAGCTCATCCTTGCTTAAGATATTAGTAAGTTTAGGTCCGATAGAGTTACCAACTACCGTTGGCACACTAATGAAGACTTCCTCACCTATATCGTTAAATCTGTGTGGCGTTGCTATGCTCAGAACAGTATTCTCATCATAGACTATTGCCTTAACTATGTCAGTAAATGCTGCTGCAGGACCATACCTTGTCGCTCCACTCACATCGATTATGAACTCAGCAATCTCTTTAACATAATTCTCTACTTCAGCCTTGTTCATCGACTTATTATTCATTCTTAAATACGTATTTAGATCTATACCTTTAATTCTTACTGTTGACCAAAGAATTACTGCTGCTTCACCATGCTCACCTCCAACAAATCCACTTACCTCCTTAACACTTACTCCCAGGAGTTCAGCTAGTTTAGCTCTAAACCTTAATGTCTCGAGGTGAGTACCTGTACTTATTACGAAATTAGCTCGTGAGATTTTCCTAAAGAGTGTTGCCATAACATCTACAGGATTAGTTACTACTATGTATTTAGCTCCAGGATTCCTACTAGGGACTACCTCAGCTATGTACTTAATGATCTCAGCATTCTTTCTTGCTAATTCCCTTCTACTCATCCTAATACCTGGTTGCCTAGGGTATCCTGCTGAAATGATGATTATGTCTGCATTACTTAAATCTTCATCTCTCTCAAAGTAGTTTATGATTACATCACATTTAATACTAGAGTTAGCATGCTTTAATTCCTCAGCTACAGCTCTAGCTAAACCAGGCTTAATATCAACTAATGATAATTCTGTAGCAAGACATGACTTAAGTATAGAGAACGCTGTTGCACTGCCAACATTACCCGTACCTATAATACCTATATGAACTTGCCACTTCCTCAAGATATAACCCAAATCAGTAATGAACTTGCTATAATAAATTAATAATTCTAACGTTTTATAAGAAGAGGGCTAGATATTGAGTTACGAAGAGGATACCCTAAGGAGAAGGATTATGAAGCTACTTGAGGAATGTGATAATCCATTAACTGTTGATCAGATAATTTCATTACTTAATGTTGATTTAAATCCATCAGAGATTTACGAACATTTAAGACATATAGCTAAGACTATTAGGAGAATTAGCAGTGGGAAGAGGATATTAGTAATGAGGCCTCCCATATGTCGTAAGTGTGGTTACGTGTTTAAAGATTTAGATAGACCGAGGAAACCTAGTAAGTGTCCTAAATGCCATTCAGAATGGATAGAACCACCAGCATTTAAAATTATTGAAAGGTAGTCCCGACATAGTTAATTATGGGGAATTAGGTTGAGTGATAATTTAAAGTTAAAAGCTTTAGAAGCTCATAGGAAATACTATGGTAAGATTGAAGTAATTCCTAAAGTACCGATTAGGAAGTTAAGTGATTTCTCGATATGGTATACACCAGGTGTTGCTGAACCGGCTAGGTACATTAGTAAGGTAGGTCCTGATGAGTCATTTAACTTAACGTATAGATGGAATAGCGTTGCTGTAGTAAGTGATGGTTCAAGGGTTCTCGGTCTGGGTAACATAGGTCCTGAAGCAGCTTTACCAGTAATGGAGGGTAAGGCACTACTGTTTAAATATCTTGGAGGTGTTGATGCTGTACCCATAGTTCTTAGAGTAAGTGGTGCTGAGGAGTTCATAAATATAGTTAAGGCTCTAGAGCCAAGTTTTGGAGGTATTAACTTAGAGGATATTGAGAGTCCTAAGTGTTTCTACATCTTAGATAGGTTGAGGAGTGAATTAAACATACCTGTATGGCATGATGACCAGCAAGGAACAGCTATGGTTGTCTTGGCGGCTCT
>CAZAMI010000103.1:0-3625 GCA_964486465.1 uncultured Desulfurococcaceae archaeon
TAGCTTCATCGGTTGCTTTCCTCATAGGCTTTGATGTTAATGAAATGAAGGAATGCATTTACGAAGTATTTAAGGGTAGACCGAGTGCTATAAAAGCTAATACATTAATGATTGATGAGGTAATTAACTACTTAAGGGAAATCTTAGGTATGCCTCTATTAACTCTTGACAAGCCTGAAATTATTTATGATGAAGTCCTTGTTGTCACAGGTAATGAGGCTGTAGCCATGGGTAAGGTTGTTGGTGGTTTAAGATATCAGTCATATTACCCAATAACTCCGGCAGCCGATGAGAGCTTCTACATGGAGGATAAAGAAGTTTTAGAAGTTAATGGTAAAGTCCTAGGTAGCGTACTTGTTATCCAGACTGAAGATGAAATCTCAGCTGTAGCTTCAGCTATAGGTGCAGCATTGGCTGGTGCTAGAGCTGCAACAACTACTAGTGGTCCTGGATTCTCATTGATGGTGGAATCACTTGGTTGGGCAGGTATTGCTGAGACACCTGTAGTTATAACGTATTATCAGAGGGGAGGCCCATCAACAGGTATGCCTACGCGTAGTTCGCAAAGTGACTTACTCTTCTCACTCTTCGCGAGCCACGGAGAGTTTCCAAGGATAGTAATTGCTTCAGGAGATCATGAGGAAGCATTTAAGGATGCGGTAATTGCTTTAAATCTTGCCGAAAAGTATCAAGTACCTGTCATTCACTTACTAGATAAGTTCATAGCTAATAGCGTAGCCTCAATACCTATACCGAGAATTGAAGAACTAACCATTGAAAGAGGCTACATAGTTAGAGAAGGTGATGAACCATTTAAGAGATTTAATTTAAATTATGTGATATCTCCTAGAGTATTTCTTGGTCAAGGACCAATTACTTACTACACTGGAAACGAGCACGATGAGTATGGTCAAATATCTGAGGATCCTGAGTTAAGAACTAGGATATATGAGAAGAGAATGAGAAAATTAGAGATAATGGATCAGGAGATACCTGAGGAAGAAAGAGCAATACTTTATGGTGACAGTTCAGGCGATCTATTAATCATTGGATGGGGCTCAGTTAAGGGATCTGCTATTGAGGCATTGGAGATATTAAGTAGGTCTAATATCCCAGCATCTTACTTACACGTAAAGTATTTCATGCCATTTCCTACGAGGAGAGTTGTGAGGATAGCCAGGAACTTCAGGAAGCTTGTATTTGTTGAGCATAGCTATGTTGTTCAGATAGGTATGGTAACTAGGATGTTTACAGGTATAGAACCTAAGCATATGATCGCGAAAATTACAGGTAGACCCATATACACGAATGAATTAGTTGAAGCATTGATTCAAATCCATAATAAAGGAGTTAAGAGGGTGGTGCTTACATATGGTGCGTAAATTTAAGATGGATGACTATAAAGCTGATGTGTGGATAGATTGGTGTCCGGGTTGCGGTAATTATGGTATCTATATGGCTGAATTAAAGGCATTTGAAGAATTGCAGTTAGATCCTAGAAAGATAGTGATAGTAGCGGGTATAGGATGTTCTGGTAGGATGGCACACTATTTTAAAGTTAATGGTGTTCATGCCCTTCACGGCAGAGCAATACCCTTCGCTATGGGTATTAAATTAGCAAATCCTGAACTCACAGTGATAGTTCACGGTGGCGATGGCGATGTACTAGGTATTGGTATGGCACACTTCGTAGCACTAGGTAGGAGGAATGTCGATATAACTGTAATAATACATGATAATGGTGTTTATGGATTAACTAAGGGTCAGGCGTCACCAACATTACCAAGAGGCGTTAGAACTAAGGCATTACCGCGACCTAATATACAGGACGCTATAAACCCTATAGCAGTAGCTCTTGCTTCAGGTTACACCTTCGTTGCTAGGGTATTCTCAGGAGATATCGAGCACTTTAAGAGGGTTTTAATCAGGGCTATAAAGCATAGGGGTGCATCAGTAATTGATGTGTTACAACCGTGCGTAACTTATAATGACATATTTACCGCTCAATACTATAGAGAAAGACTATATTATCTGGGCAATGATCCAGAGTGGGATCCTGTGGTTAAGGAACCAAGTCTTGAGGAAACTAAGACTAAGCACTTAAAAGCGTTAAGTAGGGCTTATGAGTGGGGCGATAAGATTCCAGTAGGCATATTTTACGAGAACCCGTATGTACCAACATTTGAGGACAGATTATCATCAATTATACAGTCCTATAGGAAGGAACCACCAGCACTACAAAGGGTGTGTTATGATGATGGTAAACCAATAATAAGCACTAAAGACTTTAAAGAAATATTTAAAGATAAGATAATTAAAGTAAAGAATAAATGACAAAAAGTTACCAATATTTCTTCGCCACCTAAATATTCCAAGTGATCACTAAGTTATATCAGGTTTGAAAAGATAGTGTGTCTGGGAGATTGCTGTGGTGAAGGTAGTGCTTACTGAGGAAATCCTAAGATTAATACTTGAAGGTAAAATTAAACTAGTCAAGGATAAAAAACTAAAGTATGGTAAGTACAGGATAATTCGTAGATATGTACCTAAAGGGTAAGTTAAATGGCTGTAAGAGTTAAAATCAGGATAAAGGCTAATGAAAAGAGTAAAATCCTTACGGTCTTGGTTAATGGTGGTGCAGAAAGCGAGGAACCTGTTATAGTAATTAAACCAACTGATGCTAGAGATTTAGAATTAAACATCAATGATTTCGAGCTTATCGAAGTGGAGCTTGCTTCAGGTATTACACATAATTTAATCTCAAAGAGGAAGGTTACTCTTGAGTTACTTGACGATGAAGGTAATGTACTCTCCCTTACGGAAGCTTATGTAGCTATTGATGAAGACTTAACTGAACCTCTAATTACTGACGCGACTATAGATGAGCTAGGCATTCAGGTCATAAGTTTCAAGAAAGGTTTATGGAGACATAAGAACGATCCCACAGAGCTTATTAGGGAAAGCGCATTAAGGTGTTGATTGATATCAGAGCCTAGCCTGGTCTTCATTATTTCCGTTACTCCTTCTTCATCATTCAAGAATTCCTAGAATTCAACATATTTTAGTTTTAACATTAAGGCTAAATATTTAAGCTGTCTTCTTATATCGCCTAATGCTATTACATAGTGATTGCCTATGGCATCCTCAATCATATACTTAGGGTTTCCCTCAAGTCTTATTAAGAATTGAGTTCTACATGCTTTATCTCTAAGTAGGGGCTCAGTATTCATGATCCTTCCTACACTCGCTCTTAACTCATTTTTACCGATGTCTAGTCTAGCTACTGTGACCATCAATCCTTTGATGGGATAACCTTCAATACTTAAGCCTATACCTGACTCGAAGTGAGATCTAAATATAAAACTCCTCACTAATCTCAGTGCCACCGTGCAGTGCGCAATTAATATATCCTTACCCTCAATCCAGGCTATATTACCCATAAACGTAGGTCTTCCGGATAATCTATTAAGTATATACATAGTTAATGCAGCTGGTATATCACCTTCACACCCAGCCACCATCCCCTCATCATTAAGTAAACTTAGGGGTAGACATGCTGTTGTACCATGACTTATTAAGTCGAAACATCTGATAGTTATTAACTTTGAGTTATATCTCAAAGCTA
>CAZAMI010000104.1:0-3530 GCA_964486465.1 uncultured Desulfurococcaceae archaeon
CCTGTACCTGCCTTCCTCAATATGTCTTGAACCCACTTCCACCAACTAGTAACTAGTATTAATGCATGTACTTCCTTCTCAATTATTGCTACATCCTTAGCTATAGGGAGTACATATTCCTGCCCGTGGCTATTCCATACAATTATTTTCTTAAAGCCCATATTTGATAACCATCTAATTACATCTGATACGTACTCTATGAGTGTGGTAGCTTTCACGGGTACGGTACCTTTAACGCCATAGTGATGACTTGGGTGACTACCATAAAATATTGGTGGGGCAACAGTAGCGCCTGTCTCGTAAGCTACCTTCTCAGCAATACTTACACCTATTATGGTGTCTTCACCAACTGGTGCGAAGGGGCCGTGAGCCTCAGTAGATCCTACGGGTAAGAATATTATGTCGTTCTCCTTAACCCTCTCTTCGATCTCCTTTGTGGTCATTTGATCAAGATATATCTTCTTACCAAATTTGTTAAGTACGGGTTTACCCCAACGCTCGCTTAGTGCTTGCACGAAACACACCTCAAAAGACTTACCTTGAAGAAATATTATATATTATTCCATACTTAACCTATTAAAATAGTAATGTAACATCTACTTAGTACGTATCTACGAACTCGTTACAGCATTATTACTTAAGATTAATAATCTTTGAGGATGAAATTATTCCTTTCCCCTGATTATCTATTAATTCTTTGACTACCTCATTGCTTACGGCTGTTGTGGCTCCTGCAGCAAGAGTTGCTGATGCACCAGATGCTTGAGCAAATAGTAGCAATTCTTTTAAGTCCTCATCACTTACCTCAGTGAGACTTATTTTCTTTAATTCCATGAAGGATAGTATACCTGCACAGAAAGCATCACCTGCTCCTGTAGGATCCTTAGGAGTTATATTAAATGAGGGCTGAATTATTAACTTACCTTTCTTAGTTAATGCCGTGAGACCCCTACCACCTAATGTGATGGTTAATAACTTGGGACACACATCTGCAAGTTTCTTAAGTATAGTTAATAAATCAAGATTTTTAGGAATGTTAAACACCATTCTCAACTCGTTCTCATTTAGGTGAACTACATCAACCTCATAAATGATCTTACGTAAAGCTCTAATAGAATATTCATTAACATATGCTACATCAATTAATGTAAGTACTCCCAAATTCTTAGCTTTCTTAACTACCTTTGCGATGTTTTCATCAAGATCTTTAGAAACACCTAGTGCTAGGTACATGTATTTGGGTCTTAAATTAACTAGAGAATTAAGTACATGTTTATGGCTTAAGTAGGGATTAGCACCTTCATATATATGAAAACGTCTATCCTCTCCTTTAACCACTAATATAACATTACGTGCTGTACCAACATCTTTAACTATCTGGGCTTCTACTTTAACGCCGTATCTTCTTAACTCGTCAAGTATTATCCTAGCAAATATGTCTTCACCAAGGGCTCCAATAGCTACTACATCTTTTATTACGCTTAACTTAATCATGTCTATTGATACGTTAGATGCATGACCGCCTATGTACATGTCTATGGGTCTCTCTACGTAGACTATCTCACCTGGGAAAGCTATCTTGGGTAAGTCGTAAGCTATTATATCAACAGTAAACGTACCTATATTTACAGCTTTAGCCATTACATAGAACCCTAATGTTATGCTCTCTCAACCTTTATCTTATCACCACTTCGAACCTTAGAGAATACTGTTGGATCACCTAACACCCTGCCCAGCACATTTACAGGACTTGCAGGTCTTATTTCATCAGGTGTCCTACTAACGGGTGTGGGACCCCAGAATATACATAAGGCATTACCTGGAGGCCAGAATGCTATTGTGCCCTTCTCTACCACCTCCCTAGCATTCTCCTCACTAGCTGTTACTGGTGTTGAGAAGTATACTTCATCACCCCACCTATAAGCTGTTGACTCTATGGGTAAAGCATTAACAACCATCCTAAATGTCTCAGGGCTGTATTCATCAGTTAATTCAGCATCGACGTATCCTGTTGCATTAGTGTATATTCTTATTTTAATTCTGACCACTATAGACCCCTAGATCTCTAATCCAAGGATAACTTAATATTTTTGGGCGTAGTAATGAATTACCCTTTTACATAGGCTAAATAACAGGGTTAAATAAAGGTAATAGTTAGCTCATATAGTACTTACTATCTTTAGTGAAAGTAAGAAATATTTAATTTAGTAATTGAAATATATCGGTACCTTATAAGGTGGTTTAGGTGGTGAATGTGAGAAGAGGTATTAGTCCCCAAGCCCTAGGCGCTATATTATTGATTATAGGTATCGTAATAGGTATTGGTATCGGCTATGCTATAAAGCCTGCTGGAGTAACTACAGTGACCACCACCGTAACAACGACCGTCGGTGCTGGAACTGCAACAATCACAACCACAATACCTACTACAGTGCTTCAGACAATAACTAAGACCATAGAAGCGGCTGGTGTTACCGGAACTATAACAATCAAGGTTTGGGGTTCAGGTTCACCCGTCGATGTTACTAGAGTAGACAATATTGAGAGAGCAGCTAACATACTTAACGCATTCTTTGAGGCTGTAGGGCTTAATGTAAGGATCAATGTAGAGAAGCAGTACTTCAGAGGAGATTACATGGATAAGTTAACAGCCGCCTTTGCGGCAGGTGAGGCTCCTGACATCATAGCAATGAAGAACTTACCGGCACTAGCAGATGGCGGATATGTAATACCTCTAGATGCGTATGTTGAGAAGTACAAGATGCTCTTAGAGGATGTATATCCAGTACTGTGGAATGCCGTTAAGTACAAGGGCCATATATGGGCTCTACCACAGGATACTGAGGCAAGACCACTCTACTTCAGGAAGGACATACTAAAGAAACTTGGATGGAGTGATGAGAAGATAAATGAACTACCGAAACTCATTGAGGAAGGTAAGATAACACTAAAAGACTTAATAGAGGTCGCTAAGGAGGCCATGGCCAAGGGACTTGTAGAGTGGGGCTTCTACCACAGACCAAACTGGGGTGGTACACCATTCCTAATACTTTACTACCAGTATGGCGGCATAGCTCAAGACCCAGAGACTGGTAAAATGGTCATAGTTAAGTCAGCAGCATTAAAGACTTTGAAGTTACTATACGAGATGGCACAAGTAGATAAGGTATTACCACCAAACATGATAGGTACTTCATGGAGAAAGATACACAGTGACTTCGTAAACGGTAGAGTACTCTTCTGGTTCGGCGGTACTTGGCACTGGGCTGAGTGGCAGAGAGTAGCTTATCATGAGAAGTTAGGTAAGCTTCCTGAGGAATATGAGTGGGAGAACCTAGGCTTCGCACTAGTACCTCCTCCAGAGCCTGGATTAAAGCCTATGACTCTATCAAGCCCATACCTATACTATGTAACATCACAAAGTAAGTATCCAGAGCTAGCATTCGTACTAATACTACTAGCTACATCAGCACCCATAGATGCGATACATGCCGTCAATAGCGGCCACTTACCTGTAAGGATGACAACAG
>CAZAMI010000105.1:0-3518 GCA_964486465.1 uncultured Desulfurococcaceae archaeon
GTGAGGGTATTGAGACATGGATATTTTATGGTCCTGTAATACCCTACATTAATGACAGTGATAAGGACATTAGTGACATTCTTGAATTGGCTAAGGAGACCGGATCTAAGGTATTGATAGATAAGTTACATGTTAGGCCATGGATAATCAACTCATTAAAGAGCACGTTAAGTCAAGTGATCAATACGGACTTAACCTCTAAGGTACTCAATAAAGACTTCATCAATAGTTGGTGGTCCTCATTTAAAAATAAGGTAATTAAAAAGTGTCGAGATTACGGTGTTAAATGCTATCCACAGCTTGCTGAACCATTAGCTAGTAAGTATAAATCCCTATCAGATTACATGTGAGTTAAAGCCTCACAATAATTTACCTTCTCGCCCATCGTAATAGCCTAACACCTACCCATACTAGAAGTCCTACTATGAGAAAGCTAGGTAGTAATACAGTTATGGATGTGATGAGGTAAACCTCATCACTGCTATATGTGGTCATTCTTATTTCTACACGTGAGTTATTGTCTTTAACACTCTCTATTAATATCACTAAACTAACCCCAAAACCAAAACTTAAAGTAGTAAAGCTGTGGTAAGAAACAACACAAACAAAAACATTGGTGGGGGGCCTCAACTGGTAGCGGGGGGTGGACTCTCACGGGACGGCCGCCTTCACTCCGCGAGTAAATAATGTGTTCAGCCTTTTAAAGCTTTACACATTAGCAGGATTTTTCTTGAGCGCATAAGTTTTTGTGGATGAAGAGGAGTGATCATACTAAATAATTTACAAAGGTTCTCTCTTTTGCTAATTACAAGCTTATATGTGTAACCCCCTTAAGATCTTATATATCTTGCTCTTTATCCCTAAATAATTAAGTATATCCTTAATGTCTAATAAGCCTTGATAGTTAACTGAAGTTATAGTAGCTCTACCAGTACTTAAATCTATGTGTGCTTCATCATCCATAAATGCTCTCAACAAGTTCTTCATGAGTTCAGTTGCTTTTGCAGTGTCTGCTACGAGGAATAAGCGTAATGGTGCACACCACTCCTTAGATTTACCTGCCTTTAATAGTGTTAATCTGTGATACGCATACCTAGACTTAAAGCGCGCTATGAACACCTCCTTATGCTTAATGCTTAATAATTATAGGGGCAGAAACGTTTAAATGTTTCAAATTGTATCTTTTTGTATCGGAGCAAAGCCTTGCGGGGCGATGGGGGCATTGCTCCAAGCCCCGTAGGGCTAGACGTAGATGGGAGCCCCCGTGCCGTTGGGCTCGACAGCCACCCATGACCCCACAGGGATACCTAAATCCCTGTGGGCGAGGTGGGAGTCCCTACCGCCGATACAGTATGTTATAGATTTAAACAAAATGAAGCGGTAGGGACAAACGGATACGTTATACTCATATATAACATCATTAACAAACTCGTTGATTAACTCAAGAGAGCTGTTCATATACTCCACAACATATCGCTTACCCCTCCTACCCACCTCAACATAAAGATGCCCATCACCACAAACATGGGCACGCAATCTAGCCTCTCTTACAGAACGTAATCCCGGCCACATAAGCATTAACTGATAAGAATATGGAAAATCAGGCGGCCGTCCCGTTTTGAACCACCGACCTCGGGCTCGACCCTTGTCGGTGTGTCTCCGAGGCGGGCAACCCGGAAAACTGGGTTGCCCGGTAGCCCTTATGAGCTTCGCGGATCGGGGGATGAACCCCGCATCTCCCGCGGGCTACCTGGCTACCCCACCCCGCTGCTCTGGCCCCCCATTTCTGTTTCTTGTTTTTTAGTGTTTTTAAGCTTTGTTTTTATTCTCTCTTTGATTTTTCTCCAGTCTATTTTACTTATGGTGTGTGGTCCGCATCCGTATGTTTTCGCTATTTCTATTTCTAGGTGTAGTTCTGTTGGTATTCCTAGCTCTTCGGATACTCTCATTGCTTCAGCTAGTGATTTAGTGTTGATGAGTCTCTGTGGTAATGGTTGTTGTTTAATTACCTTCTGTGGGTCTAGGAAGTACGTGACTATCGTGTTTGGTGTTATCTTAATTCTCCTAGAACCACTCCTAATACTTAACTCACCCATAACACCCTTAAGGGCTAGATATGGTGCTCTACTAGCCTCAGTAGGTAGCCTCCTAAGTAGTTTCTCGTAGATATTCATGAAGTCCCTCCAAATACCTAGAGCACCTACGAGACCACCCTCACTACCTACGTCAGCAATCCTCTTAATCACGTAGTCATGATCTAGCTCCCCATCAGCACCGGGAGCTAGTATAGCAACTAAAGCCCTATTACTAAAGTAATGTAGAGCTGCTAACGTTAGAGAATCAGCTAGTGGTGACCATAACGACTCCTCATAACCGTAAGCAAGGATATCACCACCAACATCTAAGGCTATAACGGAATCGAAACCCTCACTCAACAACTCCTCAACACACTCAACAATACCCTGAACTCCTCGCTCCAACGTAATACCAGGTATCGTAACACCACTCAGCTCGGCAATAATTGAAGCTTGAGGCCTAAACTTGTAGTCAAAACCACGAACAACATAGGTATTACTACCCACATAAACACAAGCTGAATTCCTAACAGCATTACGTATTAAACACCTAGGTATAGGCCCAGGGTATGGGTCAAGAACCCAACGCTCCCATAGAATAGCTACAGGTACGCACTTACTAACATTAACTAACGATTTAAGTACCTCACACATCACGTAAGCAGATACTATATCTCCAGCACCACCAGCACCAATAATGATGACGCCACGCCTTAACATATTTATTATGTTCAGCTCACTACACCCTAACACAATACTTAAGAACACTTAATAACTCATAGGTATAGGAAGCGGGTAGGTCTCTAATATACTCACTTAACTTTTTAATGCTTATTCCATAATCAAGAGAGGGTAGAGTAGGTTGGCGTTTGGACCACCAGCGATGGGTTATGATAGAGCAATCACCGTATTCTCACCCGACGGTAAGCTATACCAAGTTGAGTACGCAGCCGAGAATATCAAGAAGGGATGGACAACCATAGGAATCAAGAGTCGTAACGGGGGAGTACTAGCTGCTGAGAAAAGAAAGATAGCTCCGCTCATAGATATGGATGCCATAGAGAAGATATACCTTATAGACACGCATATCGGTGCTTCATTCGCGGGACTAGCAGCTGATGGTAGAATACTAATTGATTACGCTAGGAGAGTAGCAATGAACCATAGATTCGTGTATGACGAACCAATCGATGTAGAATTAGTAGTTAGGAATATATGCGATATAAAGCAGCTATACACTCAACATGCAGGTGTGAGACCATTCGGTGTCTCATTAATATTTCTCGGCGTCGATAAGAAGGGTGTTCAGTTATTCAAGACGGAAATAAATGGCTACTACTTTGCATACTTAGCAATAGCTATGGGCTCAGGTGAGCAACCTGCAACGGAGCAGCTCGAGAAGAACTATAATAAGGATATGAGCGTCTCAGAAATGATAATACT
>CAZAMI010000106.1:0-3494 GCA_964486465.1 uncultured Desulfurococcaceae archaeon
AACTTCTTCGTAATGCTTGAAGTACTATCGATATCTGCCTATGCCCTCGTAGCTTACTATAGGAGTAGGCATCAAGCTGTTGAAGCTGCGATGAAGTATGCGATATTCGGTGCTGTAGCAACCACTGTTTACTTCCTAGCTGTAATCTTCATTTATGCATCATATGGTACGTTAACTATGGCTGATATAGCGTTAAAGACGAGGTTAATGAAGAGTAACATATTTAGTAACGGACTCTTCGGTAATATAGTAGTTGCTAGTGCAACAGCTATAGCTTTAGCTCTATGGGCATTCACTTACAAAGCAGCACTATTTCCCAACCACTTCTGGCTACCTGATGCACACCCAGAAGCACCAACACCTGTATCAGCAGCTTTATCAGGTCTCGTGGTTAATGTTGGCGTCTACGCTGTTGTTAGATTCATGTATACGTTATTTAGTGGTCTTAAATTAATGAGTCCTATAAGGGATGCAATACTTATGGCGTTACTAATATTAGGCATACTCTCTGGCTTCATCGCAGCACTATTGATGGTTGTTCAGAGAGATGTTAAGAGACTACTAGCATACAGCACTGTCAGCCATATAGGCTTGATATTCATGGGTCTATCACTAGGATTCTCCTACTTAGACACTAGAGTAGTTAATGAAGGCTTAACAGCAGCACTCTATCACTTAATTAACCATAGTGTAGGTAAGGCATTACTCTTCCTTGGGGTTGGTGTCTTCATAGCTATGGCTGGTAGTAGAGACTTAGATAGATTGGCAGGTCTAGGCAAGATTAATAAGATAGCAATGATAGCTGTACTCATAGGATTCTTACAACTAATGGGTGTACCACCACTAGGTGGTTTCTTCAGTAAGTTACTACTGTATACAGCATTCCTTGATGCTGGAATGCCCATACCAGCAGTAATGGTCGTAGTGATCTCAGCAATATCAGTACTTGGATACATAAAAGTTATTGATGCATTATGGTTCAAACCACTAATGAAGGAGAGAGTAGGAGGTTATTCAAAATTAATGACTTACATACCTTTCATCCTAGCACTAGTAGCTATAGCACTAGGCATCCTCAACCCATACATGACTCAATGGTTAAGTAAAGTAGTTAATTACTCATTAAGTACTGAAGGTATTAATGCTTACATTAATGAGTTTATTAAAGTTAGTTCAAACTTAATTAAGTACTTGGGTGGTACATGATGAGGGCTATAATAATGGATCCTCAAATGCTAATAATAATTAGTAGTGCCTCAATGTTCTTCATAGCTTTAGTAGCGGGTCTTATATACTTAGCTATGAGGAGTGGAAGACCAAGCATTCCCTTAAGTGAAGAGGCTAGGGAAATCTACGTATGCGGTGAACCACCATCTGTTGTGTCATCACCTACAGGTCCAACTGAAAGTATGTACTGGGGCTTCGTGAGGAGTATTGCTAGAACTCTGTACAGGTATTTCAGGGACTTAATGCATACTGGTAAGTTAAGTGATTGGGCTGGATACATGAGTGGATGGTATGGGTTCCTAGTGGTTATCGCGTTAATAGCAGTAATTTATTACTTAGCTTTAGCAGGAGGTGGTATGTAATGGATTTACCATTACTACTGTTCTCGCTACTTGTATTTCCAGGATTAGTGTTTATGGTTGCACTAGCGTTCTTTACTGAGTGGTTTATTAGGAAGTCAGTGGCTAGGATGCAGAGTAGAATGGGGCCTGCATATGTTGGTCCCTTCGGTATTTTACAGCCTTTTGCTGACTTTCTAAAACTCATTAGTGTTAAGGATGAAATTAAACAGAAGTATGGAAGTCCTGGTATAGCTAAGGTATTCGCGCTACTAGGTATTGGAGCTATGGCTGCATCACTACTCCTATTACCTCTATCGCCTTACAGACTGGTCGCACCCTATGACTTCCTGATATTCATATACCTATGTGGAGTCTGGGTACCGCTATCGATGTTCATACTAGCTATTTCAATGCCTAACCCATTCACATTCCTAGGAGCTTCTAGACTACTATCGATATTTGTACTAACTGAACCAATATTCTTTACAGCAATGCTTATACCTGTAGTACTAACTACTCATGTCTATAGTGAGTCATGTATAGCACCATACTCCATAATGTTTACAGCAACTCATAGTATATGGTTATGGAGTAACCCATTAACGATAATACCCATGATATTAGGTCTCATAGCAGTCATGGTGGCTGTTCAAGCCAAGTCAATGCTACAACCATTCAATATACCTGAAGCTGAGCAAGAGATAATAGCAGGCTTCATGACAGAGTTTAGCGGCCCATTACTAGCCTTAAACAACTTACTACATGATTTAGACATAGCGGTAACAGCACTATTCATAACGTATCTTTTCCTTGGCGGTCCATACCCATTCCCGCATCTATCATTACCTGGCATACTGACTCTAGTAATTAAGTACATAGTAGTACTCTACGTAATAACAGTAATTAAAGCCTCATTCGGTAGGTTCAGAATAGATCAAGGTCTAAAGACGATACTTAAGTATGGAGGTATACCTGCATTAATAGGGATAATACTGACTAGCTTAGTGATCGCTCTTACCTAAAACACTAAGTAATTTATTAACAAGTTCATCAGCTACTCTCTTAATTTCTGGACTTAACGATGTACCTATATCTAAAGACTTAACCCTAATACCTAGTACTTTAACTTCCTTCAGACCACCTAACGACCTTATCAACTTTATCACTAATTTATGAGGTATAGAATGAGTACTAACCAGTATATCATCGCTTAATTCGTCAGGGTTAGCTAAAACTATAGTACCTGGCGGTAAATCCGTATAAAGACCATCAATGATTAATGCTTTCTCTAAGCTAATTAAATCCTCTATACAGTTCTCTAAACCATAACCGCACTTAATTACATCCTTAAAGTTAAGGCTTAACATTTTATCACAGATATATAGGCCCACCCTATCATCAGACCTTAATTCCGTTCCTACACATACTATTTTGAAGCCCTGTCTCAGTAATCTACATAGTTCATTAATTAATTCCTTATCTACGCCTTCAAATACGTTCACCGCTTTGACACCATGTCATAAGGTTATTTTCTTGGCTATATCCTTTAGGTACTCCATAAATTTACATTTAATGAAGTCTTCTAGCCTGCTTACGTAATTATCTAGATCCTTAATGTATGGTATCCTACCTAAGTACTTAATATTGTATTGATTACATAATGCTATGATTTTAGTACTCATATCGTAACTCATGTTCTCTACAAGCCCTACAATTCTTACTTGAGAATCCTTGAGTATTCTTATTAATCTCTCACAAGATTTGAGTGAGAGCGGGCTTGGTGTTGTAACAATTAGAACTTCGGGTCTGGCTAATCTTAATATTTCCAATACTTCATCAGAAAGACCCGGTGGGGTATCGACTATTAAATGGTCTAGTTTACCCCATATAGTTATTGCTAAGATCTCTCTAATCACGTCAACTATC
>CAZAMI010000107.1:0-3472 GCA_964486465.1 uncultured Desulfurococcaceae archaeon
AATATTCAGTAGTATGTTACTATCAGGTAAGAAGGTAGCTGAGGAGATAATAAGGAAACTAAAAGGTTAAACTCATGAATAATGTTAAGGAGCTAATTAAGGCTCACGGGAAACCAAAAAAGAAGTTTATTTTGATCACGAAAGCTCTGGTTGGGTTCCACCTGAAGTTGTTGAAGCTATGCTTCCATACTTTAACATTAGAGGTTATGGTCACCCAGCAATAACTCATAAACCTGGTTGGGAAGCTTATGAGGTCGTCTATAAGACTAAGGAGTTAATTGCTAGAACAATCAATGCTGATGGACCTGAAGAGATAATTTTCACACATAGCGGTACCGAATCAAAAACTTAGCAATACTCGGTACATTATACGCAATTAAGTCTAAGACGGGAAAGGTAGGTAAGGTCTTAGTATCGTCTATAGAGCACTTAAGTGTTGTATTCCCTGCTAAGTGGGCTGAGGAGAACTTAGGGTTTAAAGTAGTAATGATACCTGTGGATGATGAGGGTTTTATTGATCCAGACATCTTAGCAGCTTATGTAGGTAAGGATACTGTATTAGTGAGTATTCAATTAGTTAACCATGAGATAGGTACCATACAGTCAATTAAGAACTTAGTCGAGGTTGTTAAGGAGATTAACCCTAATGTAATCTTCCATACTGATGCAGCTGATGCGTATGGTAGAGTACCCATAGATGTGAAGGACTTAAATGTTGATTTACTAACTCTTAATAGTCATAAGATCTTAGGTCCTAAAGGTGTTGGTGCACTCTATGTAAGGAGCGGTATCGATGTTGAGAGGATAATCCATGGACAGTTAAGTACTGAGTCCTTATGGCCTGGAGTAGAGAATGTACTAGCCATAGCTGGCTTCAAGAAGGCTATAGAGCTAGCGTTTGATAACTTCAATACTAACGTAGAAAAGATGACTCAACTAAGGGATGAGTTACTCAACGGTATAAGGGACAACATACCTCATACACTAATTAATGGACCTATAGGTAAGTTAAGATCACCTGACAACGTCAACGTTAGTTTCCTCTACGTTGAGGGTGAGGCAGTAACTGTTGAATTAAGCTTGAGGGGTATTTACGTATCTAGTGGTAGTGCATGTACAAGTAGATATCTTGAACTGAGCCACGTACTCTTAGCCATAGGTAGGAAGCGTGAAGAAGCTCATGGAAGCATATTATTCAAGGTGACTAGGTACCATACTAAGGAGGATATTGAGTACACTATAGAGCAACTTAGGGAGGCTATAGATAGGTTAAGGAGGATTAGCGCTATTAAGCCCGATAAGGAAGGTGAGCGATAGGTTTTAATACTTCAATAACACTGTTATAAGTGATAGAAATGAGCTCTAGAATACCGCTCCCATACCCACCTAAGATCTTAGAGTTGTTTAGAAATCCTAAGAACTTAGGTGTACTTAGTGTTGCTAACGTAATAGCAACAGCTGGTAGTCCTGCTTGTGGTGACATGATAAAGCTTTTCCTTAAGATAGTTAAACGTGATGGTGAGGACATCATAGAGAAGATAACGTTTGAGAGTTACGGCTGTGCTACAAACATTGCAGCTGCCAGCATATTGACTGAGATTGTTAAGGGTAAGAGCTTAAGGGATGCATGGAGAGTTACGTGGAAAACAATAGCTGATGAACTAGGTGGTCTACCACCGATAAAGTATCATTGTAGTATATTAGCTGTGGGTGCATTAAAGAGGGCAATTAGATCATACTATGAGAAGGTTAAGGAGAGACCTGAATGGCTACCTGAAGAACTAACCATTGAGGAGAAGCAAACTATGGAGGAGGAAGAAATGATTGAGAGAATCTACAGCAGGTTTTAATCATTAACGAATACTCCTAGGTGATACTCATGGATGAGGTAGTGGTAGATCTACGTTTTAAGCCTAAAGGGTGTACAGATCACCCAATAATTAGGTTAAGAAGAATACTTAATCAGTTTAGGACTAGCGAGAATGCTAGGCTAGTGATTCAGGCATACCTAGATGACTTACCACCAAAGGTTATAGAGTTGATCACTGCAAAGTACGGGTTGAGAGTTGATAGTATTGAGAGGAAGGGTAATGAGGTTAAGGCAGTCATATCACGTAAGTAGGAGGTGACGTACGTGAGTTCTGAGAAGAGGGTTCTATTAGGGGTGTTTCTAGACCCTATAGATTTACTCGTTAATAATTGGCCCACACCACTACTAAGACTTAGATCGCTCTCAAAGAGTGGTTACGATGTATGGGCTAAGTTAGAGTTCTATAATCCGTTCAGTAGGAGTATTAAGGATAGACCTGTATGGAACATGATTAGGGACGCTATGGGGAAGGGGAGGGTGCTCAAGGTTCTCTATGAGGCAACATCAGGTAATGTAGGTATAGCTATGGCTTCACTATCAAATATATATGGTATCAAGTTTAGGGCATACATACCTAAGCCAACACCAAAAACAACTGAGGTACTACTTAAGGTCTTAAGTGCTGAAGTTGTAAGTACCGATCATCAAACGATAGATCAAGACATGATAAGTATGGTATCTAAACTAGCTGATATGGAAGGTGCTACTAACTTAAATCAATACATTAATGATGCTAACTATGAAGTACATCTAAAGTATACTGCAAGGGAGATTGATGAGCAATTAAAAGCTGTTGGTAAGAAGCCTGATGTGATTATAGCGGGCATAGGTACTTCAGGCCATATAGCAGCATTATCAACATACTTCAAGGATAAGTACGGTGATGAAGTGAAAGTCATTGGCGTACAGCCATCACCTGGTAGTAGCATTCCTGGAATAAAGAGGCTTGAGACAAGGCCTAAGTGGTTCTTTAAGGTTAAGGTTGATGAGGTTATTGACGTAAGTAGGGATGAGGCAGTAAGAGAAAGTATAAGCATTGCTAGGAGTGAGGGCATATTAATAGGTCTAAGCTCAGGTGCTGTTACAGGAGCGTTTAAAATAATTAAAGATAAGTATGGGCTAGGTACGTACGTGCTGATATTTCCTGATGATGGCTTTAAGTATGTTGAGATATTTAAGGAGTACATAGGTGGTGGGTCATGATAACTTTCTGCGAGTTCTACTCTAGGGTTGTACTTCCCGTCATTAGAGCGTTAGTAGCGAGGGAGCTTGTTGAAAGATACTCTATGTCTCAAATGGAGGTAGCTAACATCTTAGGGATAACCCAGGCATCAGTGAATTACTACCTTCACGGTAAGAGGAGGAAGAAGCTCATAGACTTCGTTAAGAACATACCTGAGGTAAGGGAGACCGTGGTAGAGTTATCGAGGCTGTTAAAGGAAGGTAGGATAGAGTCAGTAGGACCACTACTTTGTAATTTATGTAGTAGGATTAGAAGTAATGATGAGTACATACGCAAACTACTCAAGATTACCGGATCACGTAGGTCAAGACTACTAGTCGTAGGTATCAATGGGAGGAGCTCATGACCATAGATCAATA
>CAZAMI010000108.1:0-3462 GCA_964486465.1 uncultured Desulfurococcaceae archaeon
ATAATACCTGCAGCAACATTCATACTAAACCTTCCTGGTGAAACTCCTGATGATGTGATGAAAACCGTAGAACTTATTGAGAGACTAAAACCCTATAGATCAATAGTAGTGCCAATGTTCTTTGTACCCATGGGAGGCCTTAAGGGTGAGAAGAACATTATAGCAAGAGTTAAGGTAACTAGAGAACACGTAGAAGCACTTAAGGCAGCATTATACCATACAGTATTCTGGGCTAAAGATATTATGGAGAAATTCTATATAAGCGGAATGAAGTACGCATTAATTCGTAGATTACTAAATACATTCATAGATAAGGTTCTTGCTAAGGCTGAGGAGGTCATTAACTCCCTCCATGATTTTAAGTACAAGGAGCTTAGCATAAGTAAGTCTACATCATGCTGAATCCCTAAAATGCTGGAATTCTTTAAACCTTACTTATACTTCTTCAGAATAGTGTCATTAACTTTATATATGGTAAATCTACCTCTTCGCTTCTTGTGTATACTTATATAGCCTAATTCCTTAAGTTTTCTCAGTACATGACCAGCAGATTTTGAACTTATCTTAAATGCTCTAGCAAGTCTCCTAGCATTTATGAACCTAACCTTCTTACTCCTTAACCAATCAAGCACTTCATCAATACTGGGAATGCGTGGCATCACTTATAACTTACATTAAGAGTATTAAGTCTACCCTATATTGGATAAGTTTGAGAATTAAGTGGTGTGTTAATACCTAGGATTAACATATATATAGGAGTACCTCCGATGCATTAATTTTATATTTGACTCTGACCATATTTCTGAAAAGGAGAGGCTAGGGGAGGGGTTCATGATTATAAAGAATTTCAATGACCTATCAAGGAAGGTATTGTGGAGGCATGCATTACTAATACTTGAGGAGGGTCTTAGAGCTGCTGATCCAGAAGCAACAGTGAAGAATACCTTAAGCTTAAGAAATGATAATTTCTTATGTGTAAGAGGGTCATGTCTTAAAATTAAAGGTAACATACACGTCGTAGGCTTTGGTAAAGCCTCTTACAAAATGCTTAGAGGTGTTATTGAGAGACTTAGTGATAAAGTTCGTGGAGGTATAGTGATAACTCATAATCCTGAATGGATAGGTAGGTATGGAAATATAGAGGTTGTTCTAGGCAATCACCCTATACCTGATACAGATACAATTAATTCCTCGATTAAACTTTTAAATTACATTAAGGAAAACGTCAGTAAAGAAGACATAGTCATAGTACTAATATCAGGTGGTGGTTCGGCACTTTTTGAGAAGCCCTTAGAACCCATTACATTAAATGATTTATCAAAACTTAACGAGTTATTACTAAAGTCTGGAGCTGATATATACGAAATAAATGCTGTTAGAAAGCATGTAAGTAGCGTTAAAGGAGGTAGATTAGCTAAGATAATCTCACCTGCTAAAGTGATAGCATTAATTATATCGGATGTAGTTGGGGATCCTTTAGAAGCCATAGCGTCAGGACCTACGGCACCTGATCCAACAACCTTCAATGATGCGTATAAAATCCTTAAGAGAAGAGGTATCTGGGAAAGTATACCTCAAAGTGTTAAGGAGATAATTACTAAAGGTATGAAAGGCGAGATTGAGGAGACACCAAAACCTGGTGATAAGGTTTTTGAGAACGTCATTAATGTCATTGTAGCTAGTAATGTTATAAGTTTAGAAGCTATGGCGAGAAAGGCTAGAGAATTAGGGTATGAAGCGTTGATACTAACCTCAATGATGGAGGGTGAGGCAAGAGAAGTTGGTAAATTCCTAGCTAGCATTGCTAAGCACATACGTAAGTATGGCAAGTATTTCAAAACACCATTAGCAATACTCTTGGGAGGAGAAACAACAGTAACAGTTAAGGGCGAGGGTATTGGTGGTAGGAATCAAGAATTAGCCTTATCGTTTTCAATTCACGCTAGGGGATTAAAGGATGTAGTACTAGCTTCGATAGGCTCAGACGGAAAGGATGGTGTAAGTGATGCAGCAGGCGCTATAGTTGATGGTGAAACATACTCAAATGCTTTATCCATGAATTTAGACCCTAACGATTATTTAGAAAGAAATGATTCATACACAATACTAAGTAAACTAAGTAGCACGATATATACGGGGCCTACAGGAACTAACGTTAATGACTTAGTAGCCCTACTCATAAGGTGATGATAATTTGAACCTATATATAATTAAATTACTAACGTTTATTTTACTAATACTACCACCGCTCTTACTACTTACACTACACTCCTTATACTACCTTGTAGGCATTGCAAGGAAGAGATATGTACAAGTAATTTCTGATAAAAATAACGTAACATCGTTAAGTAAGAGTCACAGATTATCAATAGTAATACCAGTAAAGAATGAACCTATAGAATTAATTGTTAGTGCACTAAAGCACTTGAGTACGTTAAAACATGAGCTCGGAGATAATTATGAAGTATTAATAATTAGTGATGATCCTCCAGAAGCGGCAGCAAGAATTGCAGGTATAGTTAATGAAAAAGCTAAAAAGTACTACTTAAATGTGAAATTCGTAAATAGGGATGAAGGACCTCCAGGGAGAGCTGCAGCCTTAAATTACGGAGTGCTTAAAGCCTCAGGTGATTTAATCTTAATACTTGATGTTGACTCTAGACCTACAGAGGGATATATATCTAATCTCATTGAATGTATAGATTCAGGTTATGATGCTTGTGTTGGTAGATGGAGTGGGTACTGGCTAAAATCAACTAAGTTAGCTCGATCAATAACCGCATCGATGAAGTTCATAGTTGACACGATATATAGGGGTAGAGCTATACTCAAGTTATTCACATTTCCTTTGGGTTCGGGAACACTATTTAAGAGGGAATCATTATTAAGGGTAGGTTTATGGGATCCTACGGTAATTCAGGATGACATGTATATTGGTAGTAAATTCTTAAGTACGGGTTTAAAGGTAGGATACGTTGATGATGTAGAAGTTAAGGTATTGGTACCATCAACTTATGGAGCATTAAAAATTCAGCAATCTCGTTGGGCTTTCGGAGCAACTAATGTATTAAGGAGAATGTTCAAGCATATAGTAAAGGCACCTTATCCCATACTCAGTAAATTAGAAGCAATTTTCTTTCTAGCCCAATACTTACCACAGGCAATACTTGGTTTATCCTTATTTATAATACCTGTATTAGCCATTACGTTAAATGATGATATAATTTTTCTAAATGTTTGGACATCAGGACTGATATTTGCATTAATAGGTCTTTATGGTTCATCATATTACCACTCCTTAAGACATAGTAATGTCTTTAAATTATTAGGTGCGAGTAAGCTTAAACTTGTTAGATTAATGGGCACATCAGGTGCTTTAACACTTACGTTATCCCCATTAATACTTTACTACTTCTCTAAGGGCCTTATTTCTAAAACCATGAGTTATAAGATAACGCCTAA
>CAZAMI010000109.1:0-3416 GCA_964486465.1 uncultured Desulfurococcaceae archaeon
TACTACATAGCCAGATGGAGAGACATAGAGCTAATAGCATATGTAGGAACACTAGAAGTGCACATACACAACGTAACCTCCAACCTTATTGAAACGTTAATTAGTATAGTGCTCAAAACCACACCCTTACTGTGTTAATTATATACTTCCAGCATGGCGAACTCGTCTACTTTGGCTCCCTTCTTTAGAGGTATTAATGATTCGAGTATCAAGAGTTAATAGTGCTGCTGCTTAGGCAGAGGGTTCCGGTTCCCCTACATAGCCTCTTTAGTACTTCATAGTTATTAGGGGGTCTTCATCGCCTACACAATTACTGCCCCCATACATATTTAGCGTTACCGTACCAAATAGTGATTACGTCAAAACGTAGTCTCGGCACATATTGTCGGTAAAATCATACATTAAATACCTCTTAGGTAAGGAAGAAGAATATGTTTTGTATGAAGTATCATCAATTTCGTGATGCTAAGATTTGTAGGCACTGCAGAACATTGCAGAAGATAGATCAATAGATTAAGGGTTAAACTAGACTATAAGAAAAAAGTGCAATCAAACCTTTATTTCTGACTAATTTTTGTGATTATTGAGAATGGTATTGTACATAGCGTTAGTATTATAGCTATCGTAAATGTGTTTATGTAACCTATAAAATCTAAAAGAATTCCCCAGAGAAGGTTGCCTATAAGTGTTGAGGTTAAGTACATAAATCTAAAGAATGATAGTACTTCGGTAAATCGTTGCCGCTTAATCGACGAAATGATGCCATAGATTAATATGTCTATACCTGCATAACAGAATCCTGTTATAGCATAGAATAGTACTATCCCTAATACGTTTAACTTAAGCAGTGCTAAGTATTCAAGTACCAGTAACGTCAACATCATTGTCAAGTACTTAGGCACTATACTACTTGATTTTATTTTAGCTACTATCGATACAGCAAGAGCTTTAACAACGTTTAATAGCACTAAGCCTATGATACCTGATAGTAGAGTCTTGTACTCGTACGCATACATTATCATATATGTAAATACAAGAGCGTTCTGAAGAGCTATCATAACGTCTATTATAAGAATATAAGTTAATGGAGGATTCAGCGGTAACCAGCACATGAATTTCTTCTTGCTGGTTTTTCCATACTTCTGCTCTCCTTGATAGTGCTTGATCTCTTATATAAGAACCATAAAAATGCAGCTATGCTTTGGATTATAGCAACTAATATTAGGACAGAGCGAGTACCTATATCTTCAACAATCGTGTAGGCTATAAATGGTCCTACTATACCTGCAATGATTTCACCATATTTACCATATGCGTAGAGTTTCATTGGTTCAGAAGCAATTACCTTTATAGCTACTCTATAAGCAATATGTCTGATTGCTATGGACATTCTTCGTATAACTCTTAGAGCAAATATGACTGGTATAGAGTTAGTGAGAGTAAGCAGTAAAAAGGCTGTAGAAGAGGTTGTGAATGCTACAATAATTGAATTAATGGCTCCAATTCTTGATACCACTAATGGAGAAATAAGTGATGTTAAGGTCTCGGAAATTCCACTAATTAGGCCGAGGATACAAATTAGAGTTTTTGATTTCAGTACTTCAAGGAAGAAAAGAGGTAAAGCTACGCGAAGTAACTGAACGCATAAATAGATAGAAAATTCCGTACTTATTGCTAAAGCTAAGATGCGTTTAATTCTTTTATAGTATTTTTCGATGGTTTTCCATAGATATAATAGAGTATCTCAAGTTGACTATTACACATTATCTCATTGCTTCCATCAACCTCTAAGCAGATTTTTCACAATGGAGCCAGCTCCTAATATAATTTTCTCGTATTTGGAATTCTTAGACTTTCTCTAGTATTTTTGGAGCGTTTTCGTCGTAGAATTTTCTGAGTTTTTCTATTGATCCTCCGAAGTAGTGTCTTAGTATGGTTTCTACTTGTGCTAGGCTTGCCTGTCCTGTGAAGACTGCTACTATTTCTCCAGGAATCTTCCTTAGTAGCATCCATGATATGAAGAAGCTTCTCAGCTTATAGAGCTCAAACCTAACCCCGGTCTTCTCCATAGCTAGTTTGATCTCGGCTCTGATATGGTCTTCGCTGAGAGGTATGAATTTATTTCTCCACTTCTCAACGTCTCTACCGATGTTACTTACTGCGCTCTGGTATTGTTCTAGGAACCAGTCTCTCCATGGAAGATACTTCTCGGCAATGAACCTATGTAAAGGCTTCGAGATAAACGATATGTAAGCTCTCTTAGTCCTCGATAGGTGTAGGGGTCTGATAACTCTATTACTAAGGTCTACCTGTTCCATGGTTAAGTTGAATATCTCTACGGGTCTCAGACCTGTTTCAGCAAGCATTATGAAAGCTACCTTAGCACCTATATTCGCTATAGCGTTAGCAACTTTTCTAATCTCATCGATAGTAGGAGCCTTCTCGTAGCCCAGTATAATCCTCTGCATAAGTGGTAGCTCCTTACTCTTATCCTTGGGAACCTTAACGACTTCGAGTATCTGGGAGGCTAGTGTACGGTTCCTCTTCCTGATAACAACCTTGACGAACTTGCGGAATGCCTTAAGCATGTGTCTAGCCTTGGCATAGCCGAACTCGTCTATAAGTTCGTCTCTAAGGTCTTCTAGGCGTTGAAGTGTGAATGAGTATCCTAGGTAGGTTAATAGTTCGTTCAAGTACTTCCAATGCTTCGAGGCTGTATCCCTACTAATTCCCTCACTTAACCCAGAACTCCTCTCGCGAATTCTAACCTGTCTATTGAGCCATTCTCGGAACTCCTCTAGGTCCCGCTTAGTTACTGTATACCGGGTTGTCTCAGCGAAGATCTCAGCTGCAAGCCTATTCTTAACAATCTCAACTAGGATAGGCTTCAGCGTTGGATCTGTAATGGCTGTGACAAGTATCTTAACAAACGTGTTGGGGTCAACCCTAACAGTGGTGGCACCCTCAACAAGCTCAGCATACTCCTCAGGTGAGAGCAACTCTAACATACGTTTCAACAAGCTATCGGTAACTCCCCTCTTCCTATTCTTGATCATGTTGGCTAGAGCAGGAGATATACCTAGACCCCTAGAACCAACCCTCTTCACATTCCAGAGATAGTCAAAGACTCTATACCTTGTATCAGCAGGAATACTCCTCAAATCAATAAATCTAGTATCAACCAAGAAGCATCACCTCCACCACAGAATTCATATCTGAATTCAGTTCATAGCTTAGAATCTGATATAACAGCCCGATATAACATGGTGGCTTCACGACTGATATAACAGTCTGAAAATGGTGATATAACAAGACGCGTGTCACCAATCAGAGTAGTGCCGGAACTCTTATAAATTTAAGGTGGTGGGGCCGCGGGGATTTGAACCCCGGACCACGGGGGTTCTTGCCGTGTGTGG
>CAZAMI010000110.1:0-3399 GCA_964486465.1 uncultured Desulfurococcaceae archaeon
AGTTAAAGTTTTAGATATGAGAGCTAAAGGTATGAATGTTGATGAAATAGCTAAGAAATTAGGTATTTCAAGAACAAGTGTTTATTCTGTCTTAAGGAGCGCCTTAACTATAGTTAGAAAAGCAAGGAATACGTTAAACCTCTATGCTAAATTAATGAAAGAGATATCAGTAAATATACCGAGAAATACTAACTTAAATGATGTAGTAAACATCGTACTAAAAGAGGCTGATCTCCATAATGTAAGGCTTCAATTAAGAAGTAGTGAAATAGTTTTATTTGTAATAAGGAGTATGCCCCTTGAATGTATAGATATGAATAAACTTAAATTGCTATGCGACATAAGCTTAATCGTAAGTTATGATGGGTTATTAAAGAATGTGATAGTGAGTGAGTAGCTTATTAAACTTGAAGTACCTGATTAATATTACACTTTAAGCCTTAACACTAGGTTTTTGAGTGCTTCATAACCACGCTCTGTTATTGGTTTGCCATGACTTGGTAATATGTGTTTTATACCGCTTATGTTAATTAGTGATGCTATTGATTTTCTGTTTAGTTCAGGATCCAATGAATAATGTGTTGGTATTTCGTATAATACTCCATTCTCTTCATATACTAAGTCACCTATGAATAATGCTCCAGTAGCTTTATGAAGTACGCATATCGATCCAGGTGTATGACCAGGTGTGTGTATTATTAGTAAATCATTAATGATTTCCCCACCAATTAACACTATATCTACCTGTATTGGTTCTGCGGTATAGCCATGAAGACTCTTCTCACCACGGACGTATGGAACTTCATCTTTGTGAGCTGCTACCTTAGCACCTGTTAATCTCTTTAGATTAGCTAAAGCACCTATGTGATCGTAATGTGCATGTGTAATTATGATGAGATTTAGAGACTCCTTATCTAAGCCTAGATTACTCATGTATTTCAGTACCCTATGCTCATTACCGGGTTCACCAGCATCTATTGCTATAGCTTTACCTTCACGTAATATTAAGTAAACATTTGCGAATGAATCATCAACTAAATGTATGTCCCTTAATAGCTCAACCAAAGTAAATCCCTATTAATCACTTATGACTGCTTATTAATTCCTTTAAGTTTAACTCAGTAATTATACTTCTTACCTCTCTAATAACCTCTTCTGGCTCGATCGTTAATGGTGGTCTAACTATATCGTTTATAGGAGCTCTCATCTCCTTAAGTAATGTCTTAACTCCTGGTGGTATTGATGTAGCGATGTCGTATATCCTAGCTAGCTTTAATACCTTCCTCCACGCATTTATTGCCTTATTTAAGTCGCCATTAACCCATGAATCATAGACCTCCCTATGTATTTGAGGTGTCGCGTTAGCTAAAGCCATAATGTCACCATCACCGCCCATCATTAATATAGGTAAAAGTAGGTCAACAAAACCTGTAAGTACTGTGAAATCCTTTCTAACACTCTTTACATCCTGAATTAACCTTCTAAAGTACGTGAAGTCTTGGCAAGTTACTTTAGCACCAACAATATTGCTATACTCCTTCTAACTCTACATACAGTTTTAACAGGAATGTTTATGCCTGTAAGCATGGGTATGTTGTAAACTATTACGGATATATCAGCATTCTCAGCAACTAATGAGAAATGCCTCTTAAGTCTATCATAAGGGATCTTGAAGAAGTATGGAGGTGTTATTATAACATCATCAACACCAATATCTTTAAATATTAGTCCAAGCTCTAGGAGTGCTCAGTACAGTTACTACTAATAAGGTATGATCCATATCTTACCACCTACTTCCTCAAGAACAACCTTAGTTACTTCAATACTCTCCTCCTTCCTTAAATGTTATGAATTCACCTGTGGTTGAGTTAGGAAATATACCATGAACGCCATTATCTGCCTCATATCTAGCTAACCAACGGATAGCGTCGACATCAAAGCTCAAGTCTTTCTTGAAGGGTGAATGAAGAGCGTAATAACACCGTAAAACTTAGGCTTAGCCAATTAGTGATTCCTACCGTACGTACTACTTACAGATATAAAAAGAATGTAATTTAACATACTCACATGACGCTAACTACTACTCATAAATTCTTTAAAGTAAATAATATAAAGTCACCATTAAATTAGTGATAAGGTGTAGGAAATGTCTGAAAATGTATGTCTAGACCCCCTACTTAAACGTAGAAGTGTAAGGGTCTATGAAGATCGGGAAGTCCCTATGGACTTAATACTTAAGGTTCTAGATATTGCTAGATGGGCTCCTAGTGCTCGTAATGCTCAACCCTGGGAGTTTGTGGTGGTGAACGATCGTAAAATCCTTGAAGAATTATCTAAGATACACTTTGGTGCTGAGCCGCTCAGTAAAGCTCCTGCAGCAGTGGTTGTATTGTGTGACACTAACATTTCACCAACTACGTACCTTGTAGATTGCGCTAATGCCGCACTTTACATAATGCTTGCAGCCTATTGTATGGGTCTAGGTACTGTATGGATTAACTCATTAAGAAATATAGAAAAGGTTAGAAAAATCATTAAAGCCCCAAGTAGTAAGGTTCCGGTAGCAATAATAGCTATAGGTTACCCCGCAGAGAAACCGAAAATAAAGCCTAGGAAACCACTTAATCAGTTAGTCCACATAGGTACATACGGTAATAAGTTAAGTCAGACGTAAGTCTAGCAGATACTATAATCACTCCACCATAATTAATGTGACATGAAGTAACCAGCTAAGTAACCGATAATGAAGCTTAAAAGAACTACCTTATGTATAAAGAACATGAACTTAGCTCTTTCATAATCGCTTAAATTTCCACTAAACACGCATCTACATAAGATATCTACTAGCTTAACAATTAACGAATCAAGTCTCTTACCCACTACTTGAAGCTTTATAATAATAATCCTTAACCTCATAAAGTAATGTACTACAACCTGTAGTAACCTCCCTAAACTTGAGACATTACGTAACCATCTATAAGTTGGGATTACATTGCCCACCTAACTCACCCAGTACTATACACACTCCCGAATTTTTAAACTTACTTATACTTAGTATTTTGTTTTTAAGCAGAGAAGCCTTTCTGCTTAAAAAACTTATACAGAAAAGAGCTAATGAATTATGTAGTATAGACTAGTACCACCTTTACCGTAAATGAAGTAGATAGAAATGATTAAAGTTATACCTTCTTTAAAGAATCATTATATACACTTATGAGAGACCATAAACCTTTATAGCTTAAACCCCACGTTCACAATACTAAGTTCTAACCAGGTATTGTTTCAGACATGGTGGGACCTCCCCAAAATATTCAATACATAATACTCCAATAATTTATGGTAGTGGCTCAAGGATTGGAAAATGCAATAAAGGTTGTGATGGAATGAAACATGTGTATT
>CAZAMI010000111.1:0-3352 GCA_964486465.1 uncultured Desulfurococcaceae archaeon
CAGCTAGTGCACCAACCTTACCCGCTATTGACTCAATCAATTGCCCAACAGTCATTCTTGACGGTAGTGCGTGTGGGTTAATTATTAGGTCCGGAGTTATGCCATCCGGTGTGTAGGGCATGTCATACTGAGGTACTAAGAGTCCTATAACACCCTTCTGGCCATGTCTTGAAGCGAACTTATCACCTATTTCTGGAATCCTTAAGTCCCTAACCTTCACCCTAACCAATCTATTACCTTCCGCACTAACGGTTATTACTACACTATCAACTATACCTTTATCTCCGTGCCTTAATGTCAGTGAAGTATCCCTCCTAGATACACCTGCTAGGCCAAACTCTCTATACTCCTCAAGGAATCTTGGCGGCGATGTCTTACCTACTAAAACATCACCTGATGATACAGGTATTTCGGGACTTATTATACCGTCCTCATCGAGCAACCTGTAGTGATCCCTACCTCTATAGCCTCTAACACTTGGATCAGGTATTTCTATTCTGTCTCTTTGACCACCTGCGTATCTTAGCTCCTCAGTGCTATACTCTCTAAAGAATGTTGATCTAGCTAGTCCTCTCTCTACGGATGACTTATTAATTATTACCGCGTCCTCCATGTTGTAACCAGTAAATGAGAGAACAGCAACGACGAAGTTTTGCCCTGACGGTCTCTCATTATAGCCTATAACATCGAGGAATCTAGTCTTTACTATAGGCTTTTGTGGGTAATGTAGGAAGTGTGCTCTACTATCAAATCTTAAGTGGAAGTTTGATGAGTAGAAGCCAACAGCCTGCTTAGCCATCGCTGATTGATAAGCATTACGTGGTGATTGGTTATGTTCAGCATACGGTATGGTGGCTGCCGCAATACCTACTATTGCTGGAGGCCATATCTCTAAATGTGTATGATCAGGTGTTAAGTCCTCAGTATCTAAAGCTATATATGCATCCTCTTCCTCCTCAGCATCTAGGTATTCTATGTAGCCCATACGTACTAAATCGCTAAAGCTTAACTCACCTCTCTTTAACTTCTCGATAACCTCCTTAGTTATCTTAACCTTACCATTCTCAACAACAAGTAGAGGTCTTCTAACTCTACCTGCATCACAGTTTATGTAAATCTCGTTCAGGTATTCAGTCTTTAAGTACGATATGTTTACTTCGTGATGTATCCTGCCCTGCCTCCTTAACTCTCTAATCCTCCTTACAAGATCTGAAGCATCCTCCTTTAAGTAGTAGCCTATTAATGTACCATCAACAAATACTTTAGCGTACCTAATTAGATTAGCTTCTAATTCCTCATCACCAGCTCTTAATCTCTGAAATATCTCCTCAATAGGCACTACGCCTAAGTCCTTAAATAACTCAATAATTGGTCTTGGATCCATACCTACGGATATGTGAGCACTTAATGCTAAGTTCTTCACTAACCCACAGTTAGGTCCTTCAGGTGTTTCGAACGGGCATATCCTACCCCACTGTGTTGGATGCAGGTCTCTAGCCTCGAAGTGTGGTTGACCTCTACTTAGTGGAGCTACGGTCCTTCTTAAGTGGCTATGCGTTGAGATCCAGTTAGTTCTATCAAGTATCTGACTAACACCTGTTCTACCACCAACCCAATTACCCGTTGCTAATGCATGTCTTAACCTATCAGTTACTATGTCGGGTCTTGCCAGCGCTCTTAGATTTAACTTCCTCCCTCTTAACCTATGTCTTTCAACTTGGTACTTAAAGTCCTTAATGAATTGCTTAAATGCTACCCTAAATAACTGTGCTAGTAAGTCACCAGCTAGTCTTAATCTTCTATTAGCGTAGTGATCCTTATCATCAGGTTTCCTCCTACCTAGCACTAACTCTAGAAGCTTGTTAGCCATCTGACCTAGGTATAGAGCCTTCTTTATTCTATCAGATGGTGAGGTACCTAAGTGTGGCAGGAAGTAGTTGTCAATTATTTGTGCTGCTCTCTCTATCCTAGCTTCTCTAGCCTGACCTAATGCTACTCTTGAGCCTATGTAATCTAGGGCATCCTCCTGGGTCCTTATTTCCCTAGCCTGAAGTAGTGATGGAAGTAATTCGTTCTGAATTGCAGGATCTGTTGAGACTGCAAGAACTATGTCTCTATCACTCTCCAATCCTAGCGCTCTCATCATTATTACGAATGGTATCTTAGTGGGAACTGGTGGGAAGTTTATAACTAGTGTACCATCCTTTAATCTATCTAAGATAATAGGTACTCTATAACCTGCTGATGCTGAAATAACCTTAGCAGTGTGAGTTATATTTGTACCTTCCTTAGCCTTATCAACAAATACCCTATTAGGTGCTAAATCCTCTTGAGTGACTATGACCCTCTCAGAACCATTGATTATGAAGTAACCACCCGGATCTCTCCCATCCTCACCTATAGCTATTAACTCATCCCTATCCATCCTTGATGTTGGATCTAGTACTGATCTAACCATTACTGGTAATTCACCTAGTGGTATCTCCTGTCTCGCTATCTCAACGCCATTCTCGTATAGAGCGACAACAAGTTTCATTGGGGCAGCATAAGTTAAGTTTCTAAGTCTAGCCTCCATGGGTGTTAATCTCTCAACATTACCTTCAACTTCCCTAAACTGAGGCTCACCTATCTTGATATCTAGAATCTCTATATACACACCTGGTTGGCTCGTCTCTATACGTCCTATCTCCCTCACTATTTCCTTAATCCATGAAGTTACGAAAGCATTGTATGAATCTAAGTGCTGTCTAACCAGTCCTTTCTCTTTGATGAAAGCTTCCATCAGTGCCCAACGATCCTCAGGTATGAGCCATGAGTTTGCGTTATTACCCATAATCCCACCACTCACTAACCTGCGACGACAAATCTATAAACAATTATTTTACCAGCAGTTGGTGATTTTCTCTCAATACGTATTATATCTCCAGGTTTAGCCCTTATTTCCCTAGCTACAGGGTCTGATGCCTTAATCCATGGTAATTTATCAGGCGTTACACCTAACCCCTTAAGTACCTTTATCGCTTCCTCAGGTGGTAATACCTCATGCTTAGGTACTAACTCATGATCTGTAACTTTAAACTTTTTCTTACTCGACATATCCACCACTCAACTATTTGGGATTCTGATACACTAATTATAAGTTTTAACTCGAAAATAGTGAAATGGCTAATGTTCGCTAATTAAGCTATTAAGTATTCAACTTGACTAAAAGTATCATGTGTAATCTTTATAGGGGGTGAGTATAGAGGTTTATGGGCCCGTAGCTCAGCCAGGTAGAGCGGCGGGCTTTTAACCCGTAGACGGTCACCGACCGGCGGAGGTCCCGGGTTCAAATCCCGGCGGGCCCGCCACA
>CAZAMI010000112.1:0-3335 GCA_964486465.1 uncultured Desulfurococcaceae archaeon
TGGAGGCATTCCTCTATAACCCTCAAGTAGTTTATAGCCCTTGATCTCTTTAATCATGTCCTCAGCGTCATCTGAATCTAGTGGTGCTAACCTGAAACTTACATCTCTTAATAACTCAACGAATATTCCACCTATACCGAACATTACTACAGGGCCGAAGGTCTGATCTCTAGTAGCACCTACTATAACCTCGATATATCCGGGACTCGCCATTCTCTGGTACAATACACCTACAACTCTAGCATTTGGTACATACTTCTTAACATTACTCATTATCTGCTCATAGGATCTTATAGCATCTTCAACATTCTTAATCCCCAGTATTACACCCCCTACATCACTCTTATGAGATATGTCGGGACTCACTACTTTAGCAACTGCAGGAAACCCAATAGTCTTAACCACTCTTTCAACTTCGTTTACATCAAAAACAATACCATATTTAGCTACGGGTATACCATAGGATTCAACAAGAGCTAAAGCCTCATGCTCCAAAAGTTTAAACCTACCTTCCGATAGAGCTTTTTCAATCATGTCAAGGGGGTTAGAAGTCACACGTATCCCTTAATGGTAATGGGGAGGAAAATAATAAGCGTATCTCTCCACACATGAAAATAACTTCCATTTAGGCATTTAATGAACAGTAATTAAGTTACATATTCCCGAATTCCCGAATCAAAATTAATAATTAACTAAGTAAATTCCCTTAGGGGGTAATTCGTTGCCTGATGTGAAATTATGGGCTAGAAACTTTACTAAAACATTAAAACTTTACTTAGATGATCCATACCTTAAACAATGTACTGCTAGAGTACTAGGTATTTTAAGGGAGAAGGGTAGTAGGTATTACATTATCTTAGATAGAACTATATTCCATCCTAAAGGAGGGGGTCAACCAAGTGATGTTGGTACTATAAGGATCGGCGACAATGTCTTTGATGTCAAGAAGGTCTTAGATGTAGATGATGTAATTATTCATTACGTTAAAGCTAGAAGTAGCAGCTTTACTTATAATGAATTAACTGGCGATATAGCGCATTGCACGATTAATTGGAGTTATAGATATGAAATTATGAAATTACATACAGCTGGACACATACTGGACTATGCAGTCCAAAAAGTCTATGGAGGTATCGTTAATACGTTAGATGCATTTCATGGACCTCCAGAAGCTTATGTTGGCTATGAAGCTAAGCCGCCGGATAAGTTTGTGATTAAGAGAATTGAGGAAATAGCTAATGAGATTGTACGTGAGGGTAGGAATGTAAGCTACAAATATGTAACTAGGGATGAACTTCATAAAGTTATATTCAACGCACCAAATATCAGCAGGTTACCTATGTCAAGTATTTATAGGGTAGTCATTATTGATGGTGTGAATGGGATTCCATGTACCGGAACTCATGTAAGAAATACGAAGGAGGTGGGTAACATAAAGATAACCAGGATGGAGGAGCTCAATGATGCTTTTAGATTATATTATACCGTTAGGTAATGGTTTAACAGGGTGCAGTTCAATTTTAAGAACTGCTTATCTTTCTCCACTTGATAAGTGTATAGATACCTATAGCAATACTTAGGAGCAGTGGAATTAAGGCTATCAGTAGTGTGATTAAACCTAGGTTTTGTTTATCCATGACTGTTACTAATAGTTCTGAGTACCTAAATATAGCTATTAGTAAGGCTAATTCTATTGTAATAACTATCACGATTGTGAAGAGTAGTTTACGTATTAGTGGTTCAAGGTATTGAGTGTATTCTTTACTAATAGTGATTAATAATTCATGTATTAAGAGTTGGGTCCTCTTAATAAGTCTACGAATTACTACGTACGCTATCGGTAATCCTATGGAGGCGCCCAAAATTAGAATGTTGAGACCTAACCTAACGTATATTTCGGATAGTACTACGTAGGTTATGAGTAACATTATTAAAATTTCTCCCACACTATGTAGGATTGTTTTAAATGAGCGTTGAATTCTTTCATGAGCGTAACTCTCCACCATTCTTCTAAACCTTAACGTAACATTATCTATAAAGGAAGTAATGTCCCCTAAAACTCTATTCAAGAACTTAAGTATTATTCTCTCCTTTAGTGAAACTAAGCTTGAACTAAGTAGTGTAGCGAAGATTATGGATAGTGCGCTAATTGTGAGGATGTGAGAGGAAGCTATACCCATGCTTATAGCGTAGTATGCGATGACTAAGGAGAGTTCACTAATGGTTGAGAGGTAGAACCCTGTCTCTATACCACGCTTAATACCTAGGCCGCTAACCATGATTGAGGAAGTTATTGTTGAAAAGGCGTGAATGAAGCAAACAATTAATGAAAGCATAGTTAATGGAAATAACTCATTGAGCTCCATATGTATAGACGATAAATTCAATCCCATAAATATGAGGAAGAGTGTTAAAAATACTGCACGTACTGGTTTAAACATTTTCATTAACTCCTTAGATATATTAAGGCTTGATAACGTTAATCCAGCTATAAATGCTCCTAGGGCAGGGCCTAGACCCACATATGTAGTAATTAAGCCTAGTAGAAGTCCATAAGATATCATAAGTATTAAACCCGTATCATCGGGTTTAATAATCCTTGATAATACCTTCTCAACCAACTCTAAGCTTAGGAAGAATATGGCTAAACCTAACGCGATTACCTCAATTACGAATATGTGTATAGGTACTCCTATTCCTTGAATCATGGCTAACGCTATAACTATTACTACATCCTCAACTGCTGCCACCATTAATACGGTCTTAAAAACTTCAATATCGCTGGGTACGCGTTCCTCAAGGAGTTTGTACGTAAATATAGTACTTGAGAAGCTAGCTATGAGACCTAGGGTTAATGCATCACTAAGATTAAAACCTAAGGTCATAGACGCTCCAACAGTTAACGGTATAGCAATAGACATCTCGAAAATCGATAAGTAAAGGGGGAAACCTCCGATTTGTTTAAGTTTAGTTATGTGTATTTCGAAACCTATTTCAAAGAATAGTAGTAGAATACTTATTTCACTTAGATAAGTAAGCACTATTGATAACTCTTCAGGAATTTCAGTTAATAAACCAACAATAAGTCCTGCAACTAAATATCCTATGGCAGGGGATAAGCCAGCTCTACGGAGTACACTCCCTATGAAGAATCCAAGAACAAGTAGAATCGCAAAAACAGCATACTGCTCCGTAAATGGGTCTAACATTCAGTGCCTACCTAGTAATTACTGTTTATAAATATCTGAAATCAGAGGTTTTAAGTCAGTAAGATAATACCTTAAACATAACACTTAATGTTGTGATGTACTACTGTTTACCACCAATACCCTTAC
>CAZAMI010000113.1:0-3264 GCA_964486465.1 uncultured Desulfurococcaceae archaeon
GTCTAGTTTACCCCATATAGTTATTGCTAAGATCTCTCTAATCACGTCAACTATCTCATGACCTCTTAAGGGTATCGCTTCATCCTTACTGTAATAGGCTATAGTCATAAACTTAATACCTGCTACTATAGGTGGGATTACACCTTTCTCTTCCTTAGGACTTAGTTTATTGATGTCTATACCTAAGACTAAATGTGCTGTTGGATTAGTTATGTCGAGGTCTAGTAGGCCTATATTAAGGTTACGTCTAGATAGTGTTAAAGCCAAGGCAGTTGATATTAATGTTTTACCGACACCACCCTTAGGACTCACTACAGCAATTACCTTCCTCACATCCTTAAGTCTCTCCTCAATAATGAGTTCCCTCGGATCAAGACCCACGAAATACCACCTCCTTAATGGCAATACCCCTACCCCTAACTATTTCAAAGTCTCTAGAACCACACTTAGGACATTTAATAAATGTATGAATGACTTCAGGAACGAAGTGCACAGCCTCCCTTACATCTTCATTAAGTTCAGACACATCTAAACTCCACTCATGACTACATGTCCTACACCTTAATACAGCATCTTCATCCTCAAAAACTAAGCTTTCTATAATTAAGTCATTAATTTTAGCTAACTCCATAATTGAGAACTCAAGTACGTTCCTATCAATCGATTGCAGTATACCTAACTTAATAACTAATTTAGATATACGATTAACACCCCTTTCCTTACTTAGCTCTTTCACATACCTGATGAGGGCTTCAGCTAATGCCCACTCATGAACCAAATTTATTAACCCTTTAATCACTAGTGAGTAGAATTTAAATCTCAATATTAACTTTAAGAATTTAAAGTAGACTCTAACTCCTTAAGTAATTCATCAATCTCTTTTACTTCATTCTCCCTTATCTTGGATATAGCCATACCAGCATGAACTATCACGTAATCACCCTCAATTACATCTTCATCAGTAACTAATATAACGTCCTTAATCGTACCTCCTAAATCAACCTTAGCATACCTTAATCCTCCTTCAACCCAAACTTTAACTATCCTTGCTGGAACACCTAAACACATAGTAACACCCTCAACAAATCCTAGGTAAGTTCACAGACTTAGGTTCCAGAATTATTTTCCCACCTATCTCTGTTATAGCTAATACTCTACCCTTAAGTATTTCGCTACCAGGCTTTGTGACTTCACCAATTATTGTAGCATAGTCCTCACCTCTAGATCTAAGCTCCTTAACAAACTCCTCAGCAACATCACCATCAACAGCTAATACAGCTGAACCTTCAGATGCCATAGAGAGCGGGTCAACACCCATAGCTTCAAGGAATGCCTTCACATCCTCCCTTATAGGTACTTTATCTCTATGGATAGTTATTAAGAGATTACTGCTTCTAACCCATTCATTAAGTACTGCAGCAATACCTCCTCTTGTTGGGTCTCTAGCAGCATGAACATATTCTTTATACTTCTTAATCAGGGGTAGTAACGTCCTACTTAGGGGTCTGGAATCACTTCTAAGGTTTTTAACTTCATCTAGGAGACCTAATTGAGCAGCAAGGATTGCTGCTCCATGTTCAGCTATAGGTGATGTGAGTATGATCTTATCTCCGGGTTTTATGTCCTTATCTATAATGGGTTTATCAGTGATTCCTATACCAACACCTGTTATTACTACTTTATCAATACTACCCTTAGGCATTACTTTAAAGTCTCCACCAATAAGTGCTATATCTTCATTCTTTAATACTTCAAGCATAGAATTAATAATGATTTCTAAATCACTTAATGGGAAGCCCTCCTCAACTATTATGGTGTCCATGAATGCCTTAGGTTCAGCACCCATGACTACTAAATCATTTATAGTACCGTTAACCGTTAAATGACCTATATTACCTCCAGGGAAGAATATTGGGTTAACAGTGTATGAATCGACGCTAAAGACTAAGTACTCATTATCACTGATGGGTATGACGGCACCATCGTCGAGTACGTCAATACCTGCACCCCTAGGTAGCTTTCTTAGCTTAGTAGGTACCTTGCTGATTATGAGTGCCTCAATGATATTCCACATCTCTCTAGCGCCAGCGCCGTGATGCAGCATGATATATTTACTCATACTCATAAGTAGCCTCACCAGGTTAAAAACTAGATAATTTAATCTAAAACTCTAACTACTACCAGGAGTTTAACTATGAGTGACTTGAGAATGAGAATTAAGCAACTATATGAGAGGAACCCGAATGCTAAGAACGTAATTAATGAGATACATAACCTAGCTAAGAGACTTCAATCTACAAGGAATGATAAAGTAGATATAATGAATTTCTGCGGCACCCATGAATGGACCATAACATACTACGGTATACGCACGGTAATGCCTGAATTAATAGACCTTATTGCGGGTCCCGGATGTCCTGTATGTGTGACTCCGGGTTACTATGTGGAGGTGCTTGCTAAGTTGAGTTTTGAGGGATACCACATACTGACGTACGGTGATGCGTATAAGTTACCGTCAACTATTAGGGCGAGAAAGGAGTATAGGAGTTTAGCTCACGCTAAATCGTTTGGCGGTAAAGTAACTATAGTTTATAGTTTCCTCGATGCAGTAAAACATGCTAGAGAATCTCCTAGTGAGGACTTCATATTTTTTGCTATAGGTTTTGAGACGACTATGCCTTCAACAGCTGAGTTACTAATACATGAGTTAGTGCCTAAGAACCTACTAATACTTAGTGCCTACAGATTAACACCACCAATAATGGAGTATTTACTAAGTAGCGTTAAGGATGTTGAACTTGACGGAGTTATAGCGCCAGGTCACGTATCGGCAGTAATAGGTGCAAGATCCTGGGAATTCATACCTAGAAGATACGGTATACCCACGGTAGTCTCAGGATTTGAGCCTGTAGATGTACTTATTTCTATACTCATGATACTTAAACAGCTAGTCAACGGTAAAGCAGTATTAATGAATGAGTACGTAAGAGTTGTAAAACCTGAAGGTAGTCACCACGCTAAGAAGGTAATGAGCGAGGTCTATGATGTAATAGACTCATACTGGAGAGGCATAGGTAAGGTACCCATGAGTGGAGCAGTACTGAAGAAGAGGTTTAGAGTCAACGATGCATTATACCAGTTAGGTATTAAGGAGGGAGGTATGGGTCTAGATGAGATGCCCGGATGTAAATGCGGTGACGTAGTATTGGGAAGAGCCAAACCCACAGACTGCCCTCTATTCCTTAAAGCTTGCACACCAGAGAA
>CAZAMI010000114.1:0-3237 GCA_964486465.1 uncultured Desulfurococcaceae archaeon
GTGAGTTTAGATTCATTAATTGGGGTATGTTAGCTGCTATAGGATTATTCTACGCGATACCGACGTTGATATTCTTTAGTACCAGCCAAAAACTTCTACTAAGGATATACGTAGGTGGTATTAAGAGGTAAAAACCATGAATACGTTTTTATACTGGAGAACATACTTAATAGTGGTCAAGGGGGTCAGGATTGGTTAGGGTAACTCTTGACCACGTCAGTAAGTTCTTTGGTAGAGTTAAGGCTGTCGTTGACCTTTACCTAGAGATAAAAGATGGTGAGTTCATCGCACTTCTAGGTCCTTCAGGCTGCGGTAAGACAACAACATTACTTATGATTGCCGGAATATATAAGCCAACTAAGGGTAGAATACTCTTTGATGACGAGGATGTAACTGCTTTACCGCCTAAGGATAGAAACATCGGTATGGTGTTTCAAAGTTACGCTCTCTATCCGCATATGTCTGTATATGAAAATATAGCTTTCCCATTAAGATTAAAGAAAGTTCCTAAAAACGAAATTGATAGGAAGGTTAAGGAGGTAGCCAAACTCTTACAGATAGATCACTTACTAGATAGGAAACCGTCACAACTCTCTGGAGGTCAGCAACAGAGAGTTGCATTAGGGAGAGCCTTAGTTAAGGAGCCTGATGTACTATTACTTGATGAGCCCTTATCAAACCTTGACGCTAAATTAAGGATACTCATGAGGGCTGAGTTAAAGAGGTTACAGAAGGAGCTAAAGATAACAACAGTTTACGTTACTCACGACCAGGTAGAGGCTATGTCAATGGCTGATAAAATTGCAGTAATGAATGCTGGAAGACTCCAACAATATGCAGAACCCCACGAGCTATACAATAAGCCTGCAAACCTATTTGTTGCAGGATTCATAGGAGCACCACCTATGAACTTCATCGAAGGCTCTATAAGAGAGGTTAATGGTAATTATTACTTCGATGCAGGGGTCTTCACATTAAAGCTATCTGATGAATTAGGTGAGCTTGTAGCATCTAAATCAACGGATGTAATATTAGGTTTTAGACCTGAACATACTAAAATATCACTAATCGAAAAACCAAATACAATTAAAGGAACAATATATGTCACTGAGCCCTTAGGTAGAGACATGGTAGTTAATGTAAAGATAGGAAACCTTATAATTAAGGCACTCACAGAACCTAATCCTACATTATCACCCGGGAAAACTGTATGGTTAGTAATTAGTGAAGACAAAATGCACTTCTTCGATAAATCAACAGGAAAAGCTATTGTGTAATAATGAATTCCTAAATTTTTTGTAATAGTAGCATGCAGACTTCAGGGTAGTTAATCTCTAACTCATCTACAGCTTCAAGAAGTTCGCTTAACCTCTTAACGCCAGCTGTTAATACTACATATCCATCTTCGTTTATATCAAGTCTAACATACTTTGCTCTAAGAGCTACTTCCTCCTTTATCCTCTTTACAGTCCTTAATGTATGGTATGTGAAGTCATACTTAAAGAATGCGTCAGTTTCTATGTGATAGCCGTAGGGTTCCTTGAATACAAGAAATGACAATCTTAATCCTTCCTTAATACTTTTCGAACCTGCAAGTGCTACTACATCACCATTCAGGGGTGAAGCTACGTCGTAACCCTTCTCGGACAGAGCATCAGCCAACTCTTTATACTCATTACTTATATTGTGAATCCTGGCTTCAGCTTCATCACCGTCGCTTACGTATCTCAGGTAGTATAGAGGGCCTACGAAATTACCTATAAGCATTACTGGAGTATAAGGTTCCGAGATGCCGTAAAATAAACAAAAAGCTCTCCCTGGAGGCCAGTAATAGACCTCGCCAAGTCTAATTCTATAGGTACCTGCTCCACCTTCAAGCTTTATGGGTGTTTGGAAGTATACTTCCTCCTTCCATACATTAAGCTTAGTAGTGAATGGTAAAACCTTAGCCACCTTATCAGCTAAGTTCTCATAGATTTTAATTATATACGAGTAGTTACTATTTTTATCAACGATCTCGACGAGCATATGCACACCTTCTCTAGGAGGTTATCTCTTACCTTAATATAAGCATTATCTGCTCATGAGTGAAGTATAACTATAAGTTTTTAAGTGTGTAGATCTGCTCTATATGAGGTAAAACTATGAGTGAGAAACCTAAAACTACGGTTTCCGTAATAAAAGCTGATATAGGTTCTCTTGCTGGTCATCACATAGTACATCCAGATACAATAGCAGCAGCAACTAAGATTTTAGCTGAGGCTAAGAGTAAAGGCCTAATAATAGACTTCTATGTAACTAATGCTGGCGATGATTTACAATTAATAATGACCCATAGGAAGGGTGTTGACGCTCCAGAAATTCATGAATTAGCGTGGAATGCCTTTAAGGAAGCTGCTAAAGTAGCTAAAGAACTAGGATTATATGCTGCCGGTCAAGACCTACTTAGTGATGCATTCTCAGGTAATGTGAGAGGTTTAGGTCCTGGCGTTGCTGAAATGGAATTCGTCGAAAGACCTGCAGAACCTATAGTGATATTCATGGCTGATAAGACAGAGCCTGGAGCCTTTAACTTACCTATGTTTAGGATATTTGCAGACCCATTCAATACTGCAGGCTTAATAATTGATCCAAGACTTCATGATGGCTTCAAATTTGAAATATTCGATGTCTTCGAGGGTAGATCAGTAACCTTATCAGCACCTGAGGAAATGTACGACATATTAGCATTAATAGGTACACCAGCTAGATACATAGTCAGAAGAATTTATAGGAAGAAAGATAACGAAATAGCGGCAGTAGTTAGCGTTGAAAGACTTAACTTAATCGCTGGTAGATACGTAGGTAAGGACGACCCAGTAGCTATAGTAAGAGCTCAATCAGGGTTCCCAGCAGTTGGTGAGATCTTAGAACCGTTCGCATTCCCACACCTAGTCGCTGGTTGGATGAGAGGCTCACATCATGGACCATTAATGCCTGTACCTCAGCGTTACGCTAAATGTACTAGATTCGATGGACCACCTAGGGTAGTTGCTTTAGGATTCCAAGTGAAGAATGGTAGATTAATAGGTCCTGCAGACCTCTTTGATGATGTAGCATTTGATGAAACAAGGAGAACAGCTCAGCTCATAGCTGACTACATAAGAAGGCATGGGCCATTTATGCCGCATAGATTAGGGCCTGAGGAAATGGAGTACACAACACTACCTCAAGTACTTGAGAAGTTGAAGGATAGAT
>CAZAMI010000115.1:0-3143 GCA_964486465.1 uncultured Desulfurococcaceae archaeon
AACTTCAACACTCTTTAGGAATTACGGCATTATTGTTAATAAAGCTAAACTTATATGGAGTCAGACTCAATGGTTTGGTTATTACATGATCGAAGACGCTACACTTATGCCATTATAATATATGATGCTAAGGTCACTTCCTCTTAAACCACATATCAAGTCCTCTTATGGTTGCTTTAATATACTCCCTATAAGCTTTCTTAAGCCTATCTATTGCATTCTTAACACGTGTTTCAGAGAAGTCATGCTCATCAACTAATATTTTGATTATGCCCTCCTCCTCAGGTTCTCTCCACTTCAATGTATAGTTGTCGGTTATCGGTGGTTTAAGGAATATCTCCTTTATCTTCGTAGGTTCTACTGGGAACTTAGCTGTTGGGATAGCCTTTAAGGCTCTTTCGAGACGTCCATGAGTCTTTATGAGTGTTAATGCTGTCTTAGGACCTACACCTTTAACTCCGTCAGGATTATAGTCTGTTCCAAGAAGTATTGCTATATCTACTAATTGCTCCCTGCTAAGGCCTAATGCCTTAAGTAGCTTATTTAATTCTATGAGCTCAGGCTTTATCTCGATATATACATCCCTTCTTGGCAATTTCCTCTTACCAGATATAGTCAAGTTTCTGATGAGCCTTGGTGCACCAAATAGTAATGCATCATAATCTTGAGATGCAGCAGCCCATGCGTCACCCTTCATTGCCATATATGCTGCTTGTGCTTCACCTTCAGAAGGAGCTTGAACCCATGGTATACCCATAGCATCCAGCAATCTCTTAGCATCGTTCACCATATCTGAGGTTAATTTAGCTGATAATTGAGCATACCTTCTAGCAGCTTCTAAATCGCCTGAGGCAATAGCTTCCTCATACTTCCTCTTAGCCTCCTCCCTAATACTCATTCTCTCCTGAATCTCCTTAGCCTTAAGCTCTGGAGGTTTACCGTCGAATACATAGATAGGCTTTATACCTGCCTCCATGATGTTTATAGTCCTATAGAATAGACCGCTTAAGTGACTTGTTATCCTACCTTTACTATCCATTAACGGAGTTCCATCAGGCTGCCTTATAGCTGTTAGGAATTGATAAAGAGCATTATAAGCGTCTATAGCTATGACCTTGCCCCTTAACTCCCTTAAGTCACTAATAACCTTAATGACGTCTTTAGGGATTAAATCCCTGAGATTAACCCCCAAATTAGTCCCCGATAAGTCTCTCCCAAGAAGATTGAAAACCTTTAATCAGGGTAGCCTAAATTAAGCTAATTCTATAGTAGAACAACTTATAAGCTGCGGACTTTAAATTCCTTAGGTAAGAAGTATGGCTCAGGAAGCAGAGGCAAGGAGTAAGGGTCCTGTAATAATTGAAGCAGCAACACCACCCGTATGTAGTAGCTGTGGAAGACCTATACCTCCATATGAGAAGGGAGTTAAGTTTACATGCCCTAATTGCGGTACGGTAACCATATGGCGCTGTAAGAAGTGTAGAGAATTAGTGATTACTTATAAATGCCCTAACTGCGGATTTGAAGGTCCTTAAGGTGGATAACTATGAGTAGTGAGAGAAGATCTAAAGTATTAGTTGTTGTGAGGGTTAACCCCGAAAGTACTGAAGTTGATTTAGATAGGATGATAAGTGAGATAAAGTCTAAATTACCGTCGGAATTTGAAATAGTTAAGAGTGAGAAAGTATATGTAGCATTTGGTCTATACGTACCTAGATTGTATATAGTGATGCCTGAGGAATACGAAGGAGGTACTTCAAAAATTGAGGAAGTAATTAAGTCCGTTCCTGGTGTATCATCTATAGATATAGAGTTCGTAACAAGGACTGAAGCTTTTAGTGGTAAGTAAATTAAGTATAAGAGACAACATCAGCTACGATTTTTGTTAATGAGTCTGTCCTATAATTAATAAGTCTAATAAAACCATTAAGTTTGGGAGGTACTGGAATGCATACTACTTACAAGGAGTACATACTGAAGGTTGCTGAGGCTAAACGTTATGAGGCTATGAGAGGTAAGGCTAGGATACCTGAAAGAGTTATGAACATTCTAAGTATCGATCCTGGCGACGTAATAGAGATAGCAGGTAGAAGGACTACCGTTGCAATAGTCTGGCCAGCGTTTAAGGAGGATGAGAATGAAGACATAATTAGAATTGATGGAATAATAAGAAAGAATGCAGGCGTGAGTATAGGTGAGAAGGTAATAATAAGAAGAGCTAATGTTAAGCCAGCATTACATGTAAAGTTTGCGCCAAGCAGCTCATCAATTGATATAAGTAGGAGCGAGAGTTCGTTAAGAGCTATTAGAAGGAAGCTACTTGACTATCCCGTTGTAGAGGGTGACTTAGTTCCACTTCAACTTCTAGGTGCACCGACACTACTATATGTAGTTCACACAAAACCTTCAGGACCTGTAATAATAACTGAAGAAACCAAGATAACAATCCTAGAGCGATCACCGACTTTAACATATGTACCTAAGGTGACGTATGAAGATATTGGTGGTATGAAGCATATTATAGAGAGAGTTAGGGAGTTAATAGAGCTACCTCTCAAACATCCCGAATTATTCCGTAAGCTAGGTATTGAGCCACCTAAAGGTGTGCTTTTAATAGGTCCTCCAGGTGTTGGTAAGACCTTACTAGCTAAAGCTGTTGCTACAGAATCCGATGCTTACTTTATAGCTGTTAATGGCCCTGAGATAATGAGTAAATTCTATGGTGAATCAGAACAGAGGTTAAGAGAGATATTCGAAGAGGCAAGGAAACACGCTCCAGCAATTATATTCATTGATGAGATAGACGCAATAGCGCCAAAAAGGGATGAAGTCGTTGGTGAGGTTGAGAGAAGAGTTGTTGCCCAATTACTAACATTGCTTGACGGTCTCGAGGGTAGGGGTGACGTTATAGTTATTGGAGCTACTAATAGACCACATGCTCTTGACCCAGCGCTGAGGAGGCCTGGTAGATTTGATAGAGAAATAGAGATACCACTACCTGATAAGCAGGGTAGATATGAGATACTTCAAATACATACGAGAAATGCACCATTGGATGAGAGTGTTGACTTAAAGAAACTTGCGGAAATAACCCATGGCTATACCGGTGCTGACCTAGCTGCACTAGTTAAGGAAGCAGCAAT
>CAZAMI010000116.1:0-3118 GCA_964486465.1 uncultured Desulfurococcaceae archaeon
GAGGTGATAGGTGTGAGCTGGATACCTATCGTGTTAGGTGCTATACTAGGTGTAGCGATAGGGTACGCGTTAGCGGGCGGAAATCCCGTAGTCGCGCCGATAGTAGCTATAGTCTGCGCTGTCGCGATGGTAGTTACTAAGTACGTGCAGAGGAGCAGGGCTGAGAAAGAGGGTATAGTCCTCTATGACGAAATGCATGTAACAGTAGCTAATAAATCGGGCTACGCGGCGTTGAGAGCCTCGTTAATAGCTGTCGCGCTCATACTAATCGTTACGGTGTGGCCCTTATACTTCGGTGTCGCCGTAGTGCCGGTCGAAATTGTAGAGAAGCTGTATCCCGGGCTAGGTCTCAGTTTCGCCATCATGACAATGAGTTACCTGATAGCGTATGCTTACTACATGAAATCTAAGAAGGTGATAGAAGGTTGACGAAGATAACGATAACCAACAGGCTGAGAGAGCTTAGAGCTAGGTACAGAATGTCTCAAGAAGAGTTGGCTAGACGAGTAGGTGTTACAAGGCAGACCATAATAGCTATCGAGAACGGCAAGTATTTACCATCGCTCAAGCTCGCCTTCAAAATAGCTAGAGTATTCGGGATGAAGATAGAGGACATCTTCATCTATAATGAAGAGGAAGAAGATAGTGATTCCCACTCTACATCCAAAACATAGAATGCGAGTTCCTTACATTTTTACCCTATTACTTTACACTATTCTCCTCGCACACTTCATTGGATTATTCCCTCTCTATGAAGGGAGCGTTAAATAATTCATAGCGGAAATACTTTGTTATTTTAAGGGTCATTAATACCTGAATGCCCTGAACCTAGCGGGAAGCCTTACTACATAAAGTTACTTATAAAAACCCACTATTATAAATGAAGTCATAGAACGATTAGCAATTTAGGAATAATTATTTAATTGATCCCTGCTCTTAAGCATTACTAAGCTGAGTTACGTAATATAAGGCCTAATTGAGGTATTATTACGGTATGGGTAGGAAGGATAAGAGTAAAGTTATCATTGATGAGATTAGTAGGTTATATAGTGAGGTAGTTAAGCATAGGGAAGGCATTATTAGTGAGGGCTTAACTGTAAGATTAAGTAGTGAAGTTGAGGCACTTAGCGATAAAATTAAGGACGTAATAATTCATAGTGTGGTTAGTAAACATGACCTAGAACAAGCTATTGAGTGGGTTACCATACTTAAGGAGTCACTAAATAACTTAGTTAAAGTGTTAAATATAGATGGAGTAACGTTAAGTAAGGAGGTTAAATCATTCCTTGAGGACCCAATACAGCACTTGAAGAAGAAGCTGTTCATATATACTCATGATCTAATTAGGGGGTCTCTAAGTATTGAGGATTATGTCAGGGCATCAACAGCTGCTGTTAGGACCTCGTTCAGGACCAATCTAAGAACGATATATCAGACATGGGTATTAAGTGAGGTAACGACCTTACTTAGTAGCTACGGTAAGTTAAGACTCATATACCCTGAATACGGCTACCTAAGCTTTGACCGTAGTGGTAAGCAGAAGACCGGCTTAATACCTCCTAATGCTATACTAGAAATTAATGGTAGTAAGTATGTAAGCATATTCATTGAAGCTCCTAGACCGGTTGGTTGGGAGGATAGTAGTGACTTAAGGAGATCATGGAAATTATATACAGCATTAAGACCTGACATAATGATCTATGGGGGTAAAGTTACTAATATTCTCAAGCTAGATCAAGAACCACCAATCCTAAGACCTAACATAATCATAGAATGTAAGGAGTTAAGTGATTGGTACTTAAGGATTAGAGATGTTAGAGGTCCCTTTGCTAAACCCTTAACAGCTGAGGAGTGGCGTAATAAGTGGATTAGAGGTCTATGGATAGGGCTCTCAGAGGTATTAGGTGTTGAGGCTGGTAACGTTGATGAGATCATAAAGGAGAGGAAGGGCGTGAGACTTAGGGAATACCAGATAGTTGCGCTCTATAAGAAGGTATATAAGCCTGACATAATGTACTTAATCTCACTCCATAAGATTCCTCAAGACGTGAGAAAGTACTTAGAATCTGAAGGCATTAACGTAATAGATGATGTTGGCTTCAATAGAGATAAGCTAAGGAGTGTAGCTGAAGCAATTAATGAGTATGCTAAGGAGGATGAATCTAGAACTTTAATTATAGATGAGGAGTTAAAGAGGAAAATAATCAACTTAGGTAGGGAATTAGGTCTAAACGTAAGTAGGGATTTAGGAGAATTACTTAAAGATATTATTGATAAGGTTGAGGAGGTCATTGTTAAGGGCAAGTAACGTTAAAGCTAAACTTAAAATATAGTGTACTGGATGATGAGGATGCTCCGTAATGATTGATGATTGATGCCGGCCTGCTCTGAAGCTACCGATGTTGATCCCCGATTTAATGCGATATGATTATGGTTTGAATCCGTAATTATATGGCTTTAATCCAAGCTTAATTCTTAATCTATTAAGTCTTTCCTTACCTTCAAGTAATGCTTCATTAACTGCTTTAGCTATTATATGTAGTTTATTATCATCTACGACTACGTAGTCACTAACCTTTAATAGTATGGCTAACCTAACACCCGTTCTTAACTCAACAATTATACCTCTTTTACTCATAGATAGGATACCACTATGCTTCATACCGGCCTCTCTCGCTATTCTTAACAACCTTAATGCTTCCCTCAATGAGTCCGTACATACGTGAATTATGGGTCCAGTAACTACTAACCATAACTTATGAAGTACCTTCTGAGTTAGCATGTCCCTAATCTCTTCAGGTGATATCGGTTCATGCTTCTTAAATATTATTGTTGAGTTCTTCCTATCCCATGGTTGAGGACCATCAATTAACGTAATTCTACCACTACATGAACTTATGGTGAATGCGTGTTCATTCTGGAAGAACCTTAGGAGTACATCCTTAATGTCTTCATCTAAATAACCTACATCAATATCCCTCTTCAACCTACTTAGCATCTCCTCCTTCCACTTCCTCCAATACTCTATGTCTACAGGCATTCACATCCATAATCAACTATAGCATTTGAGACTTTAATACTCTGAGAAGTTTTGATAGTGGTGTAGGGTATGGGCATA
>CAZAMI010000117.1:0-3011 GCA_964486465.1 uncultured Desulfurococcaceae archaeon
CTCACATTAGGGTATCGTATAGGTATGCCTCTTTTCTCATAGGTTCCATCAACTGTTAATACAGCATATCGATCAACCTCGGTTCCTGTGCCATGGGTAATGTTTACCGCTATTAGTGGAACCATGTATCTAGGTTTCCTTCTCTTATAGAGGTAATCTACCGCTTTACCTCCACTTGCAGCCATAACTGAAGAGACTTTGGCCGTATCTATTACGCTACCTCCACCTATAGCTATAACCAAGTCGGCGCCGCTTTCCCAAATGACCTTAGCTAGCTCATCGGCTTGACTAGCCCATGGATTAGGAGTTACCTTATTAAATATCTCATATTCTACATTTGCCTTATTTAAGGTCTTAACTACGTCATTTAAAGCTCCACTTACCTTAGCCGAAGATCTACCCGTTACGATAATAGCGTATTCGTAACCTTTAACGTGCTCTAGAAGATGCTTAATTGATTTTGGTCCGAAATAGAGTTTTACACCACCATAAGTTAAACTAAAATCCTTCATTACAACCATAATTTCCTCTCCAACATTCTCTTCTAATGCTTTATTGATAAGAGTTTTCGAAAATCACTTATAACCGATACTTTCTCTAAATACATTCTCTCCATTTCCACTATCGCTTTCTGCGAAATACTTGCTCTCTCAAGGGTTCTCCTAAATATTCTCTTCATAATGTACCTTCTTAGCTCTAATCTTACGAAAATGAAAAGGTAGGATAAGGCTATTATAATCAATTTCACTAAAACTAGGAATGCTATGAAATATGCTTTTGCTTTTCTAAGCACTTCGCCAAAACCACCTTAACCCTTCTACCCTCAACTACCGTCGCTAATACTTTTGCTTCAATAAGCTTTCTAACTCGTTCCCTAATTATTCTTCTTGAAGCTTTACCTCTTAGAGTTCTTACCTTACGTGTTAGTTCGGAAATTGTTAATGGGTTGCAATCGCCCAATGCCTCAATGATAGCTAATGATATATCGTCCCTTCCTCCCATAGTCTTTATTGTTTCAACTATTCTTCTTGAAGCTTCTAAGGCTATTGTTGCTGGAGTTGAAAAAGCAAGTATCAGTCTTGTAGCTATAGTTACTATCTCAGGGTTTATCCCTAATGCTTCAATAGTTTTCTCTATGGCCCTAAGCTTTCTAAACAAGTACTCTACCTTCTCCTCAAGCTCGGCAACTCGTTCTTCAACGGAATCGCTCATTCATTAGCTCCCTTCCTCGCCTTCCTCCCTAGGCTTCCTAAGGCCTTTAAGAGTACTAATAGCCTCCTCTATGTCCCTACGGTCTTCGGGTGAGACCTTATCCTTAAGTTTTTCAAGGATCCTTATTGTATCATCAAGATTCCACCCTGCATGTTTCCATGTAGCGTGTCTGAACGATTTAACAAAATCACCTATGTTGGGTACTGATTCAAGCTTTCTCCTCAGAAATTCTTTAGCCATATCCTCAGCAAGCTCTTTTGGAACACCTTTACTCACTAAGCTCTCATAGAATGAAGCAACCTCCTCACCCAACTTTTTACCGTCAAGAGCAGACATCGTCATTTCTAAAAGCTCCTTAATTGGCTGCTTAAGATTCATTAGAAACTCTGAAACAGCATTAAGAACTTCTCTCAACTCTTCAATATCTCTTGATACATCTTCTTTTTCGCTTTCCGACATTTCACATACACCTAAGCTATAATATGTTCTGACCACACTATTCAACCTAAATGATCACAACTGAACAAAAACGACTGTGAAGATAGGAGAAGCCTTGGCTACTATGTTATGTCCCTGGGATCAATGACTTCTAATTCTAAAATTCTCTTGTACGCGTTATCTGTGGAAATTATTTTTCCATCAAATAATAGTGCTGAAGCAGCATGTAAAGAGTCAAAATATGTTAACTTATACTTTTGTCTTAACCTTGAAGCTTCAATAATTACGTTAGAGGATAGCGGAATTTCCTCCAGGTTCTTAATGTTTTGAAAGGCCTGTATATCCTTCGATATTGATTCGTCATCGTAGCCTTTGGATTTAAGAACTAATTCATACTCTAAATATGCTGATGATGGTACACCTATGTTTTTAAGTTTACGATTGACTATGGCATTGAAAATTTTTACGGCAACACCATGGAGCTCATCAGCTCTATTAACGTAAGCTATTAACATGTCGAGCTCTATTGCAGGCATTAAAGCTCCCTCAAAACGATTTCATCAGCTAACTCTTCAACATTCTTATACGATATCTTAGGGTCATTGTATTTGCCTTTTAAGTATTTAGTTGGCTCCTTAACGACCTCCACAAGAATAATCTTATGTTTCTCGTTCACTTTCCAAATTAAAATATCACCTTCTTCGATATCCAACGCTTTTCTAACTTTAGCAGGAATGTTTGTTAAGCCTTTTTTAGAAACCTTGCTAGTTAACAAAATATCACCTAGAATTAGCTATGAATTCTAAGGAATATATGTATTTCTAAGTTTAACTTACAATTCTAAGCAAATATTTTAGTAAACAGTTTTCTTAACCCTATGAAATCCTTGATTTGCTTATCTATTTCCTTAAGAGCCTCCTCATTCTCCATATTCCATGTGATTATGTAATAGTTGTAAAGTCTTCCTTGCCAAATACTGAAGAGAGACTTTAATGCTTCTTCTTTTTCATCTTTTAGGTTTAGGTAATGTTTAAAGAACTCATATACTACGGTTGCCCATAGCTTTGATGCCACACCTTTAGTCTTTGTTTCTTCAGAGTATAGTAGGGTTAGTGTTTCCTTACTTAAGTATGTTTCAAGAAAGCTTTTGTTTTCAGCTAGACCTTTGATGAATTCGTTATATGCTTTCTCTTTCGAAACAACTATCTCCCATGGACTCATACGTGGTATCTTAAATTTCTCTATTCTTTTTGGAAAGCTTATTTCACATACTTCATGCTTACTCCATAATTTACTGTATTCTATGAGTAACTCAAATATTGTTCCTAGTACTTCAATGAACATTCCTTTCAAGCTTGTAG
>CAZAMI010000118.1:0-3008 GCA_964486465.1 uncultured Desulfurococcaceae archaeon
CCCCACCGCAGAGGCTCGCCCCCAGTTGTCTAGGGGTTCACAGCCCTACGGTTCTTGGAACCCCGAGGTCACCGAATAATCTTATAAGCTCTCGAAGCTATAAACCTTTCCAAGACACCAACTTACCTAATAGTACTAAAGAGTATTTAGAAATCACTTAAAGTATCAACACCTCAGGAACAGCTTCTATAAGACGCTAAGCCATACTTTAATACCAACTATTCTTCTCTGCAACGTGAGCGAATATGACGGTACGTTCATGTATTGCTAAAGTTATACTCTATACCTTGTACGCAGTATCTTTACCGCTTTAGGCAGGAGTGGTTCTACGGGTTTGTAATCCCCATCCCTAGTTTTCTCCACGAAACCGTACTTTACTAGGTTCTGAAGTAATGCATCAAACCTATTATCTGGCATGTATCCTGCAACACCTTCAGTGAAGTGCTTTATCTCACTCCAAGACCTTAAACCTGACGAGATAGCCCATAGAATCGCTACATATCTTTTTGGAGAGTACCTAACCAGCTTCTCCAACTCATTACTTAGCAATTTTACTGCATCATCCTCCACTCGCTTCAACGCTTCAACATGACTTAACTTATAGGTTACCCTGTAATAGCCGTAGAGTGTTAACCACCCAACAATACCGTTAAGCTTCTGTACAGTATCTTCAATCTCCTCCTCCCTTACAGCCATTCCTACCTCGTTAAAGCCCTTCTTGAGAAAATCTTTGGACTGCTCCTTAGAGAACCTACCTAGCTTTATTTCGAGTCTTGCTCTACCGTACAAAGGTGATTTCGGATCCTTTAATTTCAAGAAATCGTTTAGTACGCCAACCTCACTACCCGTAACTATGAAGGTTACGTTCTCTAAGGTGTCTACCGACCACGCGAGTAGGTCTCTCCAGTAGGGATACCTTCTAAGATCCTGTGCTTCATCAAGGAGTATAGCGACTCGCGTTTTCCATTTCTTAGCCCACCTATCAGCTTGCTCCAGTAGTTTAGCAGGTAGCACTTTCTTTTCCTTGACTCTTAACTTCATTACCTTCAAATCCAGCGATTCTATGTATCCTAGTAGTTTAGCAAAGATCTCTTTAACTTTACCTCCTAAATGCTCGTATTGTTTCAGAACTTCATTAACAACTTGAAGAAGATTTTGAGGTGATAGAGATGTAGGGTCTCCACTAAACCTCCTTACGTCAATAGGGATGAAGGGGACGTTAAGTTCTGAAAGACCAACATAAACAAGGCTAGTCTTCCCAATTCTCCTAACACCATAAACCACAATTAATCCTTCACCAGCTTCAATACCTTTAGAAAGCAGTTGAAGCTCACTCTCCCTATTATAAAGGTCTTCCTTCCTAAACTTAGGTCTCCTATCAAACAGCACGACTTACGCCCCCGTAAGTAACTCACTCCCCCCGTAAGTAATAAACTTTCTTAAAAACAATCTCGCATACTAGCAGTTTAGGGTATCTATTTGCACTTTATCTTTGATAACTATAGATATCTGCAGTGGCTCTCTAGTTATCAAGTGAATAGCTCCCACGAAACAACGCATCCACAATCTTGTTTCTGTTATTGTTACCTATGTCACGTTCCTAACAACCGCTCCAACACCTATATGCACGCCTTAAAGTCAACCATTACAGCCACGACCAACCCATGAAGGATCCTGAGCGGTGAGATAGCTAATCTAAAGTTTAGGGTTTGAGGTGACTCTCTACATCGCGTCAGCTATAGCGGCGATGGCGTTGATGCCACCACAACGTATGTTGTGCAGAAAAGAGCTCAGGGGCTTGGAGCAATGCTCCCATCACTAATTAGCTTAAAATAAGTATTTAACAAAGAGAAATTCAACCCGAATCAAAAAGCTATGGTGTTAGTGCTATTGCTGTTGCGTTTCCTTCTATGTAGATTATTCCTGGCTTGGGTAATCCTATCGGTATTGTTGTTGATGATAGGTCTGTCATTAAGGTCATCCCCTCATCTAGCCATTCTACGCTCACTGCAGGTGTTATCTCTGGTAGTATGTACGTGTTTCTTAGTGTTGCTGCCTCAACCCTTACGTATGCCTTAGAGTCTGCATGAGTTACATCTATAGTTCCAAATGTCCAGTAAATACTTAGGTTGCCATAACTCCTAACTATTACTGCTTCGATGAGAATAGTTATTGTTGCCAGTACTGGTAATAATACAGCTCTTAATGGGCTATGGGAACCTAATGTTGATGCACTTAAGTACGTATTTGATGGTACTGCCTTAATTACTGGAGGTCTGAGAGTTTCTGGCGAGTTAAGATCTACTGGTACGTAGTAAGTAACAGCCCTAACTACTGACTTAGGTAATAGCCATACCGTTCCCCCAGCTAGGGTCATCTAGTTCGGTTTAAGTTCTTTTAGGGTCGCCCAGCTGGGTTCATCACGGTTTCTCTCCGCCAGAGCCTTCATCGGAGACCTTCGGCGCCCCTGCGGAGGTCACCAAACATCCAATACTCTAATAAAGCTTATAAATACTTCACGACCATAGCACACTGAAACACCTACAGAGACCTTAAAAGACCTACAAACAAAAACAGTTTCCGAACCCTGAATACCAAGGTAATTCACATCCTAATCCAGAGATTTTTCTAAGAAGTCGAGAGTGAGTTAGTGTAACCATCCCGGATAAGTGACTCATTAAGTATATTGGTGATAACTACCGGGTGCTGGTAGCTGGGCAAACATGCTCTTCGGGATTTACGTCAATTTGCTAAAACAGTCGCACCTAACCTAATGATTATTAAGTTAATACTGGATAATTAATGTATTAGGAAAGGGAATTCAGTTACGAAGTGGTTTTTATCTCTCAACGCAATTCTTCTAACGGTTAGGAAGAATGCCTGAGGTTGAGGTTAGGGCCTCAAAGAAGTATAACCCGAAGCTAGCTAAGGAACTGAAGGAAGCTATAAAGGATGTATTAGAGGGTAGGACCGTAGAGCTTGAGGAACTTCTGAAGAAAATTAAGGAG
>CAZAMI010000119.1:0-2926 GCA_964486465.1 uncultured Desulfurococcaceae archaeon
GAGGATGATGAAGCACGAGCGGGATGACTAAATGATTAGTAGCAAACCGGCTGATGCGTTTCTGGATCATGACCATTTGGAGGACATTCACGGAAATATATACGTCGTTATTGGTAATGTTCACCCACCGAGTAAGGTAATAGCGTACCTGAAGTATGTACCGGTTAGTGGTAGGACTATATGGTGTAGAGGTAATGTATGCTATGAGAGAGTAGTTAAGAAGTATGGGGTTAGGAACGTTATGAGTACTATAAAACACTATCAAGAGTATAGCTACGACCCAGTATTCGGAACTAAAACACCTCAAGTAAGCCTTAACAAGATAACTAATGTATATAAGCCTAACGAAAGGTTGTGGGAAATTATGAGGAAGCCAAGAGATGACTTAGAGTTAGAAGTTATTGACCTAGTTGATGAGATTGAAAGGTACATAGGTATTAAGGTTAATAACGTAGGTATTGATGGATCAATACTTGCAGGTATACATAACCCTAAGTACTCAGACATAGACCTAATAATTTACGGGTGCAGGGAGAGCATTTACTTCACTGAATGCTTGAGTAACATAAAGTCATTAGGGAGTTTACCCTCTAACAGGGCTTTAAAGCATCTACTTAGCCAATCAGAAATATATGGATTAAGCGTAGACTTAATTAAGAATATTCAACCACCATATAAGAGGTTATGGTTTAGAGGAAGAAGAGAAGTTAATGTTGCTTTTGTTGATAGGTATACTTATAGGTATGGTGATGTGGTATTTAAACCACTAACTCCTGTAGAGATCATTATTAATATTGAAGGCGGGTCATGTACATCGTTATTTTACCCCTCATATACTTACGTGAATGAGGTTAAGGATGTGAGGGGAGTGTCGAACCCGGATCTTGTACGTGAGATTAAGAATAGGCTGATATACGTGATTAGTTATGAAGGTATTTTCTCCTACGTACTCTATAAGGGTGGTGAACTCCTAGTTAGGGGGTTATTAGAGCTTGTCTTACCTCAATCCTACTACGTAGTTATTGTTGGAGCTATAGAGAATCCGGGCTACGTCATACCCTTAAGGCATCAATAAGAACCGCCAGCCTTCTTCAACATCGGGAATGGTATGACCTCCTTAATTGAGTTCGTTCCTGTAAATATCATTACTAACCTATCAATACCTAAGCCTAAACCACCCGTTGGTGGCATACCATATTCTAAAGCTTCAATGAAGTCCCAATCATATGGATGTGCCTCTAAATCACCTAGCTTCCTCCTCTCCTCTTCCTTCCTAAAGTACTCCTCCTGCAGTACGGGATCATTGAGCTCCGTATAGGCATTAGCTAATTCAATACCAGCTATGTAGAGTTCAAACCTCTCAGCATAGCGTGGGTCCTCCCTATGAGGCTTAGTTAGTGGTGAAGATGATACTGGGAAGTCTATAACGAATGTTGGCTCAATTAAGTGTTCCCTACCGACTAACCTATCAAAGAGCTTAACGATGGCTCTCCCCCTATCATAACCACCACTCAAGACAATGTTATTCCTTCTTAATAATTCCTTGATATCTTCATCACTTAAACCCTCAACGTCTATTCCAGCATACTCCTTAAGACCGTCAACTAATTTAATACGCCTATATGGTGGGCTTAAATCAATCTCTACTTCCTTGTCATTAACCTTATACCTCACTTTAGTAGTTCCTAAGACTTTCTTAGCTACCGTACCTATTAGGTCCTCAGTTAGTCTCATAATCCTATTATAATCAGCATAGGCTTCGTAAGCCTCCATCATAGTGAATTCCGGATTATGTAATACATCTATATCTTCATTCCTGAAGTTCTTACCTATCTCAAACACCTTATTAAAACCTGCAACAATGAACCTCTTTAGGTATAGCTCAAGACTGATCCTTAAGTACCATTCCTCACCTAAAGCCCATATATGAGTCTTAAACGGCCTAGCAGCTGCACCGCCATAAACAGGCTGTAATATTGGTGTCTCAACCTCTATGAAGCCTCTATCCCACATAAACTTCCTAATCTCCTCTATAGTCTTAAATCTAATCTCAAGAATCCTCCTAACTTGAGGTGTCATCATTAAGTCTAAGTACCTCTTTCTATACCTTACCTCGGGATCCAATATCCTATGACCCCACTTAACAGGCGGTGACCTAAGTGCCTTAGTTAGTAATTGGTAATCCCTAACATTAACTGTTAGCTCACCTCTCTTAGTGTAGAATAATTCACCAAAGACGTTTATGAAGTCACCTAAGTTTATGTACTTCAGGAACCACTCAAAACGCTCCTCACCTATTGTTGCCATATTAATCATTGCTTGAATTCTATAACCATCATCTATGATATCAAAGAACACTAACTTACCATGCCTCCTAATAGAGGCTACCCTACCAGCAACTGCAACATATGAGTTAATTTGTGGATTACTAATCACTTCCTTAATGGAGGTTGGTACGTACTTAGGGATGTGTGGGTATGGGTTTATGCCCTGACGTATGAGCTCCTCTCTCAACTGTTTTCGCTGCTCCCTCTCAACACTCACTAATAACACCTAAAGGTGAGGTAGATATGAGAAATAAAAACTATACTACCATTCAAGCTTGCCAAGTAATTATGAAGACCTTAATCCTTAGGTATCAGTATCTTAACGAAGCGTCTCTTCTTAACTATCTTAACTCTTGACGGGTCAATCCTCTTAACAGGTACCTCAATTAATTCACGATACTCAGTAAACCCTATCTCACCTCCTCTACCACTCCACGGCTTGAATGAAGTCTTCTCCTTGAGTTTAGCTCTTATCAATACCTTATTATCCTTGAACTTAACGTCTATAGCGCCTTCATCAGCTTTAGGTAGGTCTATGTATATCGCGTAAGCATTACCCTCATCCCTTACAGAGTAGAGAGGTTTTAATGATCCATCAT
>CAZAMI010000120.1:0-2904 GCA_964486465.1 uncultured Desulfurococcaceae archaeon
GTTATTGAGTGGGCTAGAGATATTGGTAGACATAGAGCAGACGTACCTGAGAACATAATATTTAAGGATTCTGTATCAGTAATTGACCGAAATGAGTTAATGTTCCTAATGGCTGTACATCAAGAATCTATAGTGATTCCTGAGAATATTGATGCAATAAGAGCCGTTAGTGGCTTCACCAATATGTGGTCATCAATTAGAAAGACTGACGAAGCGCTTGGACTCTTCATGGAGGGGAAAGTATATGGTTGAAGAACCAAGCTCATTCCTAGCATATAGGTTCAGACGAATACTAGTACCTATAGTACCTCAACCACACGCTGAACAAGCAATAAACATAGCTATGGAATTTGCAACGAGCTATGGTTCTAAATTAACATTTCTTTATGTGGCACAATCAGATAAGGATCCAGGTATTGAAAAAATCAAGAAGATACTAAATGGTAAACTTAAGGGTATTGAGTATGAGTTGAAGATACGTATAGCAAAACCTGGTGAAACAGCTGCTAGTGAGATCGTCAGGGAGCTAAGCGGGACGCATTACGATTTAGTAATCATGAGTACTAGAGGATACTACGGCGTTGCAGCGTTAGTTTATGAGAGCACTTCAATAGCTGTAGCACTCGCAGCTAATACAAGTGTCTTAATACTTAGATAAGTAAAACAAAATTAAATTTTTTACTTAACCCTTAACCCTCCAATCCATACCTCTAAGACCTTTATCCTCCTTAACTCCTTAGGCTTAGTTACTAATGGATCATCACTCAACACTACGAAATCGGCTTTATAACCTGGTAATAATTTACCTAGGTCTTTAACATTAAGGACTCTTGCTGAACCATACGTATAGAGATGTAGAGCCTCATTAATGCTTAGTGCCTCATAAGCTGTGTATTTACTTAATTCAATATCCTCAAGAGAACCTCTAGTTACTGCTGCATAGACTGTCTCCCAAGGATTAGAAGGCTCAACAGGTGCGTCAGTCGATAAACCTATAGTTATACCTTCATTCTTCATGGTTTTAAATGGATACACCCACTTCGCTCTCTCAGTTCCAACTCTTTTCACAACCCACCAGTCACTAATTACGAATCTAGGCTGTATCGTGACAGCTACATCTAATTCTCGTAACTTTCTAATTTGGTCAGGTCTTATTATTGAAGCATGTTCTATCCTAAAGTGTATATCACCTCGTTTAATACTTGAACGTACTTTCTCATACGCTACTATAGCGTTATCTATAGCTTTATCACCAATAGCATGTGCCGCAACTTGGAATCCATTGCTAAACGCCTTATCCATTAGTTTAGTCAAGTCGTTAACGCTAATTAACTCTTGACCACTGTTTTGAGGATCATCATTATAAGGCTTAGTAAGAAGTGCAGTCCTAGCACCTAATGAGCCATCTAGGAATACCTTAACACCTACGACACTAACGTAATCGCTATAGATTGGTGAACTCATAAACGATAGGAATTTCTCGAAGTCGCTTAAGTCCAAATACGCATAAATCCTTGGTAAGGTCTTACCCTCTCTGGTAAGTCTTAATAATGAGTTGACCGTCTTGACATCTGCACTAACATAACCTATTGTAGTTATTCCCTGAGATATCAAGTAATTAATCGCGTCGTGAATGTACTTATCGTATTCCTTTACCAACTTACCCTTAACGTATGAAGAAATCATATCAATAATTGACTCCTTAACTATCCCTGTAGGTATGCCCTTCTCATCTCTCACCACGTCCTTAGACTTACTACGTAATAGGTCTAGATTCTCCATAGCTTTAGTATTAAGTAATGCAGCATGACCGCAAACCCTAATTAGGATTACAGGTTTATCATCAACTATATCATCTATATCGTAACGTGTTGGCCACCTACCCTCAATAAATAGTTCTTGATCCCAACCTCTACCATATATAACCTCAAGATTAGGATTCCTATCTACAAAATCCTTCAGTTTAGATTTTAACTCATTTATCGATCGAGTACCTCTGAGATCTAGCGATTTAAGTGTTAAAGCTACACCATCTAGGTGTAAGTGAGCATCAATAAAACCGGGTATTACCGTCCTTCCACCAACATCTACCACTTCACCACCTAATTCATGAATCACTCTCCTTACGTAGTCATTATCACCTATAGCTATAACCCTGCCATAAGCTATAGCTAAGGCTTCAACTCTTTTTAATGGTTTAAAGCTAACGTATATATTACCATTGATTAACCCAAGCACATTTAAATCATTATGTGATCCATACTGTATATACAACTAACTACCCTCATAATCACTTATACGATGTCGTATTAATCTATTAATTAATTTTTAATTCCCCATAACTTTTTCCAGTACTTAATGTTGTATATACATCCAGGATCAGGCGCTAAGATATCATTAAAGTATGCATAGGCACGAGCTCTACACCCACCACATACGTATCTATAAGGGCATGTTCCACAGAAGCCCTTAATTAAGTCTTTATCTCTTAATTTATTCAGTATTGGTGATTTCTCCCAAATTTCTTTAAATTCTTTATTCCTAATGTTACCAACAGGTATAGGTAAGAATACACATGGTATCACATCACCATTTGGTTGAATACCTGCATATATCCTACCAGCACCACAACCACCAATGAACTCAGCTACAGACTTTACCGCAATGTCCCCACCTACATAGAAGTGTGTTGGTGCTACCTCCTCCTCACCACTCATTTGTAATACTACCCTACCGTACTGAGGTGCTGTCGTAACTATTTCTATCTTCCTACGTTTCATTTCTCTATAGATGTGTCTCATGAATTTTTCACGTTCTATAGGATCTAAATCTGCTTTAACTATGTCGATACCTCTACCAACGGGTATGAAGTTGAAGAATACAACCCTCTTCACACCTATACTC
>CAZAMI010000121.1:0-2884 GCA_964486465.1 uncultured Desulfurococcaceae archaeon
TGGGTAGCCTAGCTAGTCATTTCGGGGAGGAACTATGCGTAGAATTAGATGCGTGCACAACGCTTAAAGACCTAATTGTGAGGTTGCATTCAAGAAAAGAGCCCCCATAAACACCAAGTATGTATTGTTTTCTTCGGGGAGTAGATACCTAGATCCAAAAGAGGACGTGTGTAAGCTGTCTTTGGGCAGATTAGCTGTTCACTATGTCTGTTCAGGAGGGTAATGCTTAATTTTATGTGAGTAAGGTGAGTATTGAGGTTTCTTGACTATGTCAAAGCAGCAGATGGTATGGATACTTAGGGATTATGAGCGATGTAGTGCTTGTAGATTATGCGAGATAGTGTGTTCGCTGAGGTTTGAGGGAAGGATATGGCCGGAGGCTTCAAGGATTAGGGTCTTCGAGGTAGTACCTGGTATAGCTATCCCGCACTTCTGTGTTCAGTGTCCTGACTATCCGTGCGTGAAGGCTTGCCCGACTGGTGCCCTCATTGTCGATAAATCTACTGGGGCTGTAGTAGTTGATGAAGGTAAGTGTGTGCTATGCAGGAAGTGTATTGATGCGTGTCCAGCAAAGGTACCGCGCATAGTTAAGGGTAAGACATCCGTCATCATATGTGATCTATGTGGTGGTGATCCGGAGTGTGTGAAGGTGTGTGAGAAGGCTGGGTTCAATGCTTTAAAGAAGATACCTAGGCCTGGAGGCACAATCATAATGCACTACGCTAAAACACCTGAGGAGCTCGCTAAACCCCTTATTCGTAAACTGCTAGAGATGAACCCCGAGAAGGTGATGTAGGTATGCCCTGCGGATTCTGGGGTAGGCTCTTAGAGGTGGACTTAAGTAGTGAGAAAGTCAGGACTGTCGAGGTAAGTCACACCACCTTTAGGAGGTACTTAGGAGGTCGAGGCTTAGCTACATGGATTCTCTGGCAGAGACTAGGTAGTAAGTGGGAGGAGGTAGACCCTCTAGGACCAGAGAATATACTACTAGTTCTTACTGGGCCTCTAACAGGTTACTACCCCGGTTCTTCGAGACTCTGTATAAGTGGTAAGAGTCCACAGAGTGGTGGTGTTGTAGGTTCTACGGTTGCTTCAGAGGTTGCTGTAGAGCTTAAGGCTGCTGGATACGACGGTATCATCGTCACCGGAGCTTCTAGAGACCCGGTATACCTCTACATAGAGGATGACAGGGTTGAGATTAGGGATGCATCGAGGGTGTGGGGTAAGGGGTCAAGAGAGACTTGGAGGTACATCTACCAAGACACAAAGCCTGATTACGCAAGAAACGGTGCTACAACACCACCGGCATTCATCTACATCGGACCAGCAGGTGAGAACCTCGTTAGAACAGCTGCCGTGATGTCGAAATGGGTGCATGCAGCAGGTTATGGAGGCTATGGAGCAGTGATGGGGTCTAAGAAACTAAAGGCAATAGTGGTTAAGGGGAGGGGTAGCTTACCCCCAGTCGCGGACCCGGTAAGGTTCAAGCAATTATTCGAGAAAGTCCTAGATACGCTACTGACGCGTCAAGGGATGAGGGCTTGGGGAACTTCACAAGGTTTCTGGAGTGTGGGTTACGACCTAAGCTCTGAACCCATTAGGAACTGGCAGGAGGAGTGGCATGATAGGAGGGAGTTCGCACAGCATGAATTTGAGCTTAGGGTTTGGAGGAAGAGGTACTGGAGTGATTGGGGTTGCCCAACAAGCTGTATGAAGGTCAGCTGTGTAAGGTACGGTAACGAAACTCTCGTTACTGATGGACCTGATTACGAGATGGGTGCTTACCTAGGTTCTAATCTCGGGATATTCAATCCGGAACATGTAGCACAGTTATCCGCTCTTGCAGATGAGCTTGGGCTTTGCGGTATCCAGACAGGGAATGTTATGGGTTTAGCGTTCGAGCTCTATCAGCGCGGGATACTCACTAAGGATGATGTTGGTTACGAGCTTAAGTGGGGTGATGTTAAGGCTGCTGCTAGGCTTATGGAGGATATAGCCTATAGGCGTGGGATTGGTAAGATACTTGCTGAGGGTACGTATAGAGCAGCACGTGAGATCTCAAGGATGAAGAAGGTTGATGTATTCAAGTACGCTGTGCAGGTTAAGGGTATTGCTATAGGTGCTCACGGAATTAGGAGTGGGAAGGACTACCCACAACCACATGCGTACACAGCATCAGTCCAGGGAGGTGATCACACATCAGTAGCACCAGAACAGGATAGTGTGTTCCTCGATAGCGCAGTAATATGCTCATTCAATACAGTTGACCGAGACACCATGATAGGTTTACTCAATGCTGTGACAGGCTGGAGAGTAACTCAGGATGAGCTCCTCAAAGAGATAGCCACACGAGTACTCACACTTCAGAGAATCCTACTCCTTCTCGGCGGTCCCGATGTGTTCTGGGACCCGAGGAGAGATGATGATAACCCACCTAGATTCTACGAACCACTCCCAACAGGACCGTATAGAGGCTCTAAAGTAGATAAGAATAAGGTGGAGGAGCTAAGGAAGAAATACTACGAAGAACTAGGATGGGACGAGTACGGAATACCGAAGGAGGAAACATTGAAGAAACTAGGTATAGAAGCTGCAGCTTATGAAGTAAAGAGAATTAAAAAGAGATTAGGTATTGAGTAAGTAACCTAGTTAAACAGATGGTGCGTCTTTACATTTAACTTCGTTCTCTACTAACGTATTAATCTAAGAGTGACTATTACTAAACTAGCGGTGTTAAAGTTTTGGTAAATTATTAAAGAGGGGCAGAAACCTTAGATTATAGCTTTCCGTATCAAATTATGGCTTTCTATACCTCTCAAAGCTATTATATATGCTGAAGCTGTATGTCTATCTAAACCATATTTCCTCATTACCTCATCATGTT
>CAZAMI010000122.1:0-1106 GCA_964486465.1 uncultured Desulfurococcaceae archaeon
TAAGTTACTGTATCGATACCTACCTCAGTATAATACCTCATGTCGAGACCTCCAAGACATACTGTTGTCCTCGGCTTAGACCTTAATACCTTCTCAGCACTCCTTAGTAATGCCCTTACCAATGGGCTTTCAGGACTAGTCATGGCTGGCGGTAGTTTACCCGTAACCTTTAATTCAACCTTAACCTCAGGCGGTAATTCCTTCTTAATTTCATTAATGAAGTTCCTAACTTCCTCTTCAACTTCATCAGGCGATTCTTCGACTATCAGCCTCCTATCAACTGAGAATGCATAGTAACCCGGTACGATGTTAGTCTTAGCGCCACCCCTTACTTCACCACCTATAGTTATTGTCGGTTTAGCGCCTCTAGGGTCATCATAAGTATAATTACTTGACTTTCTCTCAATAATGTCCTTATAGTCCTTCATGAACTTCTCAGCTACCTTAACCATGTACTCGAAGGCGTTGACTCCAAGCCATGGTGTTGAGCCATGAGCTTGCTTACCGTAGACTTCAACGAAGAACCATAACGCACCTCTATGTCCTATCCATATTATTTCAGATCCGCTAGGTTCACCTATGATTACGTAGTTAGGTTTGGATAAACCCTCACGTACTAAATACCCAGTACCTGTCTCACCGCCTATCTCCTCATCAGGTACTAGAGCGATCTCTATAGCTCCGTTAAACTCCTTATAAGCCTCCTTAAACGCTTTAACAGCTACTATTGCAGCTACAATACCTCCCTTCATATCAACGGAACCTCTACCATACAATCTACCATTCTCTACTACGGGTTTGAACGGGTCCTTACTCCAACCACTCCCCTCAGGAACCACGTCGTAGTGCCCATTGAACTGAATTACCGGGCTACCAGTACCTAGTCTTGCTAGTAGTATGTACCTAGGATACTCCACATAGTCAGGGTAGTACTTAGATACTACATCTTTAGGTACTTCATGAATTTCTACACTCATACCTATTTCCTTGAGAACCTTAGATGCAGCCTCAACAAACTCCTTATAGTTCTTACCTGGCGGATTAACTGTTGGTATCTCAATGAATTTCTTCAGAACATTAATACCCCACTCAATCTCGCGATCTAC
>CAZAMI010000122.1:1206-2884 GCA_964486465.1 uncultured Desulfurococcaceae archaeon
GGGAATAACATCCTTATCTCAGGTTCTATCTCCTCAATACTCTTCTTACCTGACTCAACAAGCTTTAAGGCATCCTTAGCCTTAACTAACCACTTCCTCAAAAGCCCTATAGCACCCATTCTTGTGTGGGGTCTCGTACCCTTCCAATCAGTCGTTCTCCTAGGGTTATATCCTAGTGCTGCCTTAACACCTGCGTATTTAATGAATGCCTCCTCTATATCACTACCATAATTACGTATGATTGCCGCCCTACCACCAATTATGTTACCACTACCGGGTAGGACGCATGAGTATAGTACGCCCCACTCTATGGATTCCTTAAAGCTCTTATCATCCATGTAGATACTATATATAGCGTCAACTATAGGTAAGACTGCATCATACCTCTCATTAGCTTCACCCTCCTCAGAAGGTTCACCAGCTCTGTCCATACCTATATGACTATGACCATCGATAAATGCTGGAGTTACGACCGCGTTATCAAATTCATAAACTTCTTCAACATCCTTAGGCTTCTCCTTCGATATACCCACGATCTTACTACCATCCCATACGAGATACACATTTTTGAGAACCTCATCAGGCTTGCCTGTATATAGAATATTTGCCTTAATAGCCTTAGGCATGAGAGCCACCAGTACATAATACCTTGGCTAAAATTAAATAGTTAAACGATTGGAACGTTTAAGTAAGGGATTAAGAATTACTTTAGGTGTATCTTGGTATTTATACCTTCTTGAAGAGTATTGGTGCTGATGTAACTTTATATCTTTCCTGACTACCTACCCTCTCTTCGTATGGATTGATTATAGTGAATCCTAGTGAGTTCGATAGTTTGTTAGCAGTGTTGGGTATTATTGGTGCTAACATCCTACTCGAATACTTAAGTACTTCAAGGAGTGTGTAAAGCTCCTTATGTGGCTCGCTCTTCTCCCAAGGCCTAACCCTATTTATGTATGCATTAGCCTCTCGAAGGAGGTTCATGACTGCTGTGATAGCTCTTGATACTTCGTATGACTCCATAGACTCCTTATAAACCTTAAGCGTACTCTCAATCCTATCCTCTAAGTCCCTATCTAAACCTCTATTCTCAACAATGCCTCCTAGCTTCCTTAGTGCTAAGACTCCAACCCTTCTCACTAAGTTTCCTAGGTTATCGGCTAACTCGGTATTATGTATTGAGTCGAGTAACTCCGTAGTTATTTCTACATCCTTATATAGGTTGAATATCCTTGCTATCAAGTATCTAACGCTATCACTACTACCGTACCTGTTTATGAGGTCCTCAATAGCTATTACGTTACCAGCACTCTTACCCATCTTAACGCCCTTATTAATGACGAAGGCGTGGACGATTAGTTTCTTGGGTGGCGGTAGGTCTAGTGCCTTAAGTATTGAGAACCATATTACTGTGTGGAACCATAGTATGTCCTTACCTATTACGTGGTGTACTTCAGACCAGTACCTACGAAATCTCTCCTCATTCCTTAAGTACTCAATACCTGTTAAGTAGTTAAGTAGTGCGTCGAACCATACATATACCGTGTAGTTGGGATCCCAAGGTATCTCTATAGCCCACCAAACCCTACTCTTAGGTCTAGCAATACTTACGTCACGTAAGCCTACAGTCTCTAACTTACTTAGTACTTCACGAGCGTAATTCTCAGGATATACTATG
>CAZAMI010000123.1:0-2857 GCA_964486465.1 uncultured Desulfurococcaceae archaeon
GGCTTGGCGTCGCTGATCAGTGATGTTCTGAACCCCACTGACCTTATCCTTGAGCTAGTCATTAAAATAATACGTAAATCACTACAGCAAATAGCATGACTAATGCCCATAGTGTTACTGAGTATCTGAATATTTTGTATCCATCAAGTGGTGGTAGTGGTATTAAGTTGAATATTGCAATCCAGGCATTAACACTACCTATGAAAGTCAGGTATAGTTTGAAGGGGTATGTAGTAAAGTATGATGCGATTAGGAGTATAGCTGCTAGTACTGCATTAGTTAATGGCCCAGCAAGAGCTACCCTATACTCAACGTCTGGTGGTGGTATACCCATATATGCGTAGATGTAAACAGCTCCGGGAGCTGCTATAACAAATGGGCTACCGAATGCCTTAGCTGTTAGGAGTGAGATTATTAGTGCAGCTAGTAAGCCTGTATACCAAGCCTTATACCTAGCGTATAGGCCGTACCTACGAGCAACCTCCCTATGAGCTATCTCATGGAATACGAAGGCCGTAGCTACTGCAATGAACGCTAATGCGAGACCTACTAAGTTACCCTCAAATATATATCCAGTACCGAAGGCAACGCTCAACACAATCCATGAGAGTATTAGGTCTAGGAGCTCTCTATGCTTACCGTAAACGTGTCTATACCTATACCACCGATACATACTCAACACTTTCCACACATAAACAATGTACCTAGACTTAAAAGTTAAGCCTTACTCGAATCGCTACTTACTTCAACAATGCTTATAGGCTCCTTGACGTGTAGGTCAAGCTGTGGGAACGGTATCTCAACACCTACCTTCTTCAACCTATCCCTAATTAATTCTAAGCATACCTTACGCGTCTCATACCATACCTTACTAGGTGCCCAGAACCTAACCCTTAAGACTATAGCTGAATTACCGAACTCCTTAATATATACTTCAGGTTGTGGATTCACTAGTACGTAGGGATGCTCGTTAAGTGCCTCAAGTATTGCTTCCCTAGCCTTAACAACGTCAGACTTGTATGATATGCCTACATCAACAACAACCCTAACAGTAGCTACCTTACTCACATTGATTATTGTTGAGCTAAATAATTTATCGTTAGGTATTCTAACTATGTGCCCATCCCATGATCTTATCTTAGTAGATATAGCATCTATGTCAATGACCATCCCTGCTATGGAGCTATCCTGAGCATTTATAATTACACTATCACCTACCTTTATAGGCCTTTCTATATATAGGAATATGCCGCTAAGGAAGTTAGAAAATACTGTTTGGCTAGCAAAGCCTATGATTATACCTGCGACACCACCAGCTACTAAGAGTCCTGTCAAGTTAATACCAAGTGGGGCTAAAGCAGCTATAATACCTAATATGAGTACCGCGTAAACAATCACCTTCTCAATAACGTTATATACGTGAAGAGCCACTCTAGGCTTTAATGTCTTTCTTAAGAACGCTCTTATAGCTAATGTTATAGCTACAACTATAGCTATTGATACGGAAACACCTAATAATTTTAACACCATATTCCAGGTATCAGTAGCTGAAGCTATGATGGCATTTAAGGTAGCATTAATACCTTCAGATGAGTTAATCAGGTCCGTAGTACTCATGACGGAAACACCCCGTAGTTAAAGTACTTATGTCTTTAGGTATGCTTATAACCTCTAAGTCCTTCTTGGGAGGCCTTCCTAGAGGTTCAGCGAATGGTTTGAGGGGATCTATAGGTAGTCTTACAACTTCATAGAAAACTTTCAACTCCTCCTTAGACCTAAATATCTTTATTGAATTCATGTTAATTAGGACAAACTCATACATTCCGATCTTACTATTTAAGGGCATACTGACAAGTAATCTACCATATTCATCTCCAACCTCTTTACTCTCCCTGAAGACTCTGCTTTCATGATACCTACAAATGAATCCCTCGGTAATGCTACCAAATAATGTGTATTTAATCCTGAAGGGACTTAGAATAAATATCGGCTTGCCATCAACCATTATGAGGAGGTCGTAAGGTATTGATAGCCAGTAAGACTTACCACCAATACCGACCATAGGTGTAGTTATCTTTATATACATTGTACTTGTTAAGTTACCTAACCTAAAGATCGAGTGTATGGGTAGTACCTCAACGTGGGAGTCAGGATCTAACATGAATGTTCGTTCACCATATAAGTCCTTAACGTAGAGTTCATTACCATCTCTCTTAATCAAGGCGTTACCTATGCTTAGCTCATCAAAGTCATCTATGCTCCAAGCCTTCACAAGTACTCCCTAATAGTATAATTCAAGATAAGTGAACTCCTTAAAGGAGTTAAGCCATTTAACTATAAGTACTTCGAGTAAAGAGTTTAAATACTATTAAGTTACTGGTAACCCTTTAGATAGTCTTAGTAATAAGTTGTACATTCTTAGTAAAGTCTTCTTACTTAGGCCTTCATGATCCTTAACTCTGAAGACTAAGGCCTTAACACTTAGTTTTAGTATCTCTTTAAGCATTCTTGAATCACGATCTATTACACCAGCAGCTATACCGTATGAGAGTGCTGCTAATGTATGCTTACATAGTACGTACTTAGTAAATATGGGTGTTGGTATGTCGAATCTCCTCATTAGGCTTCTTAAGCCGGTAATGAATTCCCTATCTGCTTTTATTGAGGTCATTAATGAGTCTATACATGTACACTTCAGACCGTAAGGACCTACTTGAACTATGTGGTATGCCTCTTCAGCCGGTACACCTATCGCTTTCTCAATAATGTAGCCCTCAAAACTCCTCTCCTTAACTACCCTCTCAAAACCCTCCTCTAAGCCCTTACTTGAGGCTATAATCATTACTATACCTGAACC
>CAZAMI010000124.1:0-2842 GCA_964486465.1 uncultured Desulfurococcaceae archaeon
TAGTATCTTGCTATCATGTCATGCCCCCTACCTACTCACTATACCTTGTTATAGCGTTAATTACTTCCTCATAGCTTAATCCCTTCCTAACTAAGCTTCTTAAGAACTCCGTCCTTTTCCTAATGCTCCTTATTAGATAATCTAATGGTATACCCTTTATATCGCTGATTTTCTTAAGAGTTAGCGATTTCTCAGGCTCAAATTTTACTAACTTAGCTGTAGGTGCTTTAGGCGATTCTGTATTTACACTTATTTTATATATAGTCCTTAACTTTGGTTCATTAGTCTTTAAATCTATGTCCTCAATCTCTGTTGCTGATAGTACGTACCTTCTAACACCATTCCTACCCCTAACTTTAGTTATGTGTATAATTATGTCAAGTAGCTTGACAAGGTATGGTGGTATGTTCATAGGTGGTGCCATAAGTCTCTTAACAGCTGATATGGGCCCCTCAGCATGCATTGTGGAGTTATGAGTTAATATTAAACCTCCTGATATGAAGTATGTATGACTTCCAGGTACCTCAATATCATAGAGTAGTGAGTCCTTCTCAATAACCTCCACCCTAGATACAGGTATTAATGCGTAATTACTACTAAGTGATCTGATCTCGGAACTCTCTCTATTTGCCTCCTTAGTTAATACTAGCTTAAAGCCCCCACTACTAAGTGGTAGTACTGATGGATTTATGCCTAAGCTCTTAGATATCAGTGCTAAGCACTCAGCAACGTCTCTATCATTAATCAATACCTCCACATCCCTTCTATTACTTAATGATTCACCATAAATGTTGAGGAACCCCTCAAGTACCGTTCTTAATGCTCTACGTTGGGGATTAGATAGTTTAACATCAGTATTAATTAATGATAATAATAAATCACCCCTCCTAAGCTTACGAGCACTCTTTACAATTAATTTTCCATCATCATCACATACAATTACTGGGTGTTCTTCATGAACTTCGTGAACTACTCCATTAGATGGTATTATCCTTATGAACCTCCTACTACCACTCTTCACGTAAACTTTACTTACATTCCTCCACGTAACCTCACCATTATACTGTGTTAGTACTTTAACATCACGGTAGCTGCCATTTAAGACACCCCAAACTATATCTCCAATTCTATATAGTCCAAATATTCCACCAACGATCATGGGTACTAATTGATCTTCAGGTAAGCATAGACCTCCATGGCCTAGCGATATGGACTGCATTAATACGTAGGCCTCCTCACCCCTAACCTCACCCACAATTATGAAGTCAGGTCTCTGTCTCATTGATGCCTTAACTAAGTCATATAACGTCACACGACCAGCTGTATCAACACCCTCCTTAGTAATCATATATATTACGTTAGGGTGTGGAAGTCTAATCTCCCTAACCTCCTCAATAACAACAACCTTCATCGTTGTCGGAATTAATGTTGCGATAGCATTAAGTAATGTAGTATTATGGTTTAATCTCCAGCCAGTCTGTCCCACTATGAACAGGTGGGTACCATCCACTTCAAGATCGTACAGCCATTCATTAGATGGTTCAACTTCCTCTATACTAAGTACTTTCTCTATCAGTAAATTACCGTCTAATAGCTTCTCAACTTTCTTAAGAGCAATAAGTACATCATCCCGGTTCATCTCAACTGCCTTCCTCTTGTAATACTCATAGAACTTCCTCAAGTTATCTAAACCTACGGGTTTACTTCCCCTCTCATAGACGTAAAGATACCTAGATGATAATCCTAGTTCAGCCTCAACTAATGCTTCCGGAATTCTTAGCATCGTCCTTACTTTCTTCATGAATGGGCCTGCGGGGAATGTATTAATGTTTAGACTATGTCCTTTACTAGAAACAAGTATTGTTACTACGTCTTTGTACTTTCTTGCTTTACGAGACCATTTAGAGGTGAGCTCCAGTAGTTGCTTAGCTGCAACATCGTAGATTACTATCCTATATAGTGGTTCTCCTCTAACTATTCTCTCTTTAAGTGTATGAAGTATTCTTAACCTCTTTAGTATAAAGGAAATAGCGTTTGCAAGCATCTTTGACCTTGTTGAGAACTCTACTGTCACACGCTTCTGCTTACCCTCCCTTATCATTATGGCGCCATCCGTGTCTAATATACCAGCTAAGACTGCTGTACAGACGTCTTTACTACCGAATAGTATTTCCTCCGGGATACTTACCGTACGTGATTTCTTCTCCTTAAATAGTCTTAAGACATCCTTAACAGCTTTTCTACTCTTAACTCTTAAGTACTTAACGTCATTCCTTCTATCCTTAACTAGATATACCTGCCCATTCCAATACTTAAGGGAGAGTATCTTAAACGTGTTGATAAGTTCATCATCACTATTTATGAACTCCACATATTCCCTCTTCACATTTACCCTTCCATCCCCTATCCATAACCCTAATAGATACGCATAATCTGGATCTACCTTACTCCTCACTGAAGATTCCATAGTAATCCATGCATTAACTACGATATCACCAACACGTAATTCCTCAGCTTTAACCGGTAATAGCTCTAGGGTTTCCGGATCAAGTTTAACGAAGTTATGATCCCTCGTAGTTACTATAACTGATGAATCCGTCCTCACCTTAACTAGAGGTCTACTATCTTTATGTCTAATTATCCTCTTTACCCTCATCCACTTTACCTTAAAGTCTTTATCGAGACCAAGAACTTCTATATTGTCAACATCCTTTACTAAGTGCTCTCCAACTCTATATTCTCTTGATTTAACCATATCATATAACTCCTGCGCTGTCATTATACGTACTTCTCCCTTAATTCTAACAGGTATTAAGGTATGACCTGGAAAGCTCTTACCTGC
>CAZAMI010000125.1:0-2832 GCA_964486465.1 uncultured Desulfurococcaceae archaeon
AATAATTGGTGAGATTGCTGTAGCTATTGGTGTAATTACTGATGTAATAGCTGCTATAGGTATGCTTAGGTTTCCGAACTTCTTCGTGAGGCTACATGCAGCAACAGTCGGTACTATAGGTGGTGCCTTTCTCCCACTAATAGGTGCTGCTTTAATAGCTGCTGGTGCTGAATTCTTAGGGCCCTATAGATGGTTTATGGCAGGAGGATCAGTGATCACAGCCATCGTTATACTAATACTAGCACCTGCAGGATCACACGCACTTGCTAGGGCGACACATAGGTCTAGAGCAGCTAAGGTTGAGCCTAAAGTTGTTGATCATTTAGAGGAAGATAGGGGTGAGAGTTCATGATCTATGAAGTACTTACGTATGCTGTACTAGCCATACTGGGTCTAATATCTACCGTAGCTACGTTACTAGCGATACTTGAGAAGGACTTAGTGAAGGCTGTAATATTCTCAGCTATTCAGAGTACTGTTTATGCTTTCATCTATTACATACTCATGGCTCCAGACATAGACCTCGTATATATACCTGTTGCCGTAGGTCTATACCCCGGAGTTGTCTTATTCCTAATAAAGAAGACCGAGAGGTTTGAGAGTGATGAGGGCTAAGGAAGTAGTAATAGTAGTCTCGGTCATACTGTTCGTACTTCTAGTTGCTCTAGCCCTAAGTATAGGTGCCTTAGGTACGCTCTTACCGCCACCTAGTGTTAGGGAGGTTGCTAAGTGGTTCCTTAAGACGACCTTCGACCCACACAATAGATTATTCAGTGCTATGGCTCCTGAGGCAGTAACAGCTATAGTCTGGGATTATAGAGGTCTTGACACGCTATTTGAGACAGCAGTATTCTTCCTAGCCATAATAGGTAGCGTAGCAATAATGAGAGGTATTAGTAGTAAGTTAGAGGTTGGTAGAGGCTTATCACTAATAGTTAAGACGGTAACCAAGATAACCTTAGTCATGATACTAGCTGTAGCAGCATCAATAGCACTTCACGGTCATTTAACACCTGGTGGAGGATTCCAAGGAGGTGCTGCAGCAGCTGTTGCACCACTATTAGTGTTAGTGATATTCTCCATATACTTCCTTGAAGCTAGAGGTGTTACTAAGAACACTATGTTAGTATTGAGAAGTGCTGGGTTGATAGGTATAGGCTTAACAACATTCCTGACATTATTGATAGCATTACCAACATTAACTAATGCATACGTATTCCAGAACCAACCTAAGGCATACGCAAGTGTAGGTCTACCCTACGAAATTGGTGGTAGCCTCACAGGTGGTTCATTACTACTATTCAACATATTTGAAATGTTCGCAGTAGCTGCTGGATTCACGCTTGTTTTCATCCTCTTAGCTATACCTGAAACTGAAGTACTTAAAGTGTTAAGGGGTGAGGAGGTTGGGCACTGAATTTCTAAACACATACCTATTTAATGTCTTAATACTAACAATATTCGTAAACATAGCCATAAGTCTCTACGGAGTATTCGCTAGACCCAGCTTAATCAAGAAGATCATAGCAGTAACCATACTTAGTGATAGCGTTAACACGCTCGCAATAATTGTTGGTTATAGATGTTGGCCGTCACCAACAACTCCACCTAAACCACCAGTACTTACAGTTCTAAAACCAGCAGCTAAGGATATAGAATTATTCGCGTCAACAGCGGTCGATCCACTACCTCAAGCACTAGTACTAACAGCTATAGTCATAGGCTTAGCAGTAACATTATTCCTAGTCTTTCTTGCACTTCAGATCTATAGATTATATGGAACTACAGATGTAAGGAGGATAGCTAAGTTGAAGGGGTGATGGTATGGGTAGGTTAGCACGATCGGTAGCTACGGGTCTATTAGCGTTTGTGACGTACATAATCTATACAGGCTCTATTAAATTCTACGACTTAGTTACTGGTGTGATAGTTGCGTGTGTTGTTGGGCTATTAACAGCTAATATAACGTTAACTAATGTGTCTAAGGTATTCAATCCGAGGAGAGCTGCTTGGTTAATAGCTTATGCTATTAAGTACTTCTTCTACTACGAGGTTAAGGCGCATCTAGACGTTATGTATAGGATACTACACCCGAGAATGCCTATAAGACCGGGTATTGTTAGGGTTTACTATGATGTTGAGAGTGATTACGCGATTACAGCTGTTGCTAACTCAATAACAAATACACCGGGAACCGTGGTTGTTGATCTAGATGAGAAAAAGAGAATATACTACGTGCATTGGATTAATGTTAAGGGTGTTGAACCTGAGATCACGAAGGGAATAAGTAAAGGTTTCGAATTCTTCGCTAAAAGGGTGTTTGATTAGGTGGGACCATGGGCATGGAATTAATTACTATAAATAATCTTGAACTCGGCTCCGCCGTTAGTGTAGGTTTCATAGTACCCTTCGTCATGGCTACAGCATTCGCTTTACCGGTGTTCAGCGTATTCATTAAGAGGAAGGCATTCTATGATACATACGCTATCATAGTTGCCTTCATAGCTTTCATAGACTCTATAATTAACCTGAAACTAGTAAGTGATTATGGAGGACCTACCATATACGTATTTTCAGGATGGCCCCCACCTTTAGGTATAATCTATGAGGTTGACTACTACTCGGCAGTACTAGGATTGTTAACATCATTCGTCATGTTGTTAATAGTAATCTATAGTGTTAAGTACATAAGTGATGCAGGATACGTATGGTACTACACACTACTCCTAGGACTTGAAGCAGGGCTCTTAGGATGCCTCTATACAGGTGATGTCTTTAACTTCTTCGTAATGCTTGAAGTACTATCGATATCTGCCTATGCCCTCGTAGCTT
>CAZAMI010000126.1:0-2815 GCA_964486465.1 uncultured Desulfurococcaceae archaeon
TCTTTACCGATGAGTTCAGGATTTATATCAACAGCACCTACGATTTCGTAGCCTCTATCAAGTGCTACCTTAGCTATTAATCTACCTATAGCTCCAAAGCCGTATATGCCTACCTTCATGTTAAACCCCATAATATGAATTATCCCTCGAAAAAAGGTTTTCTGGCTACTATATAATTAGTAATGTAAGTTACTAGACGTACTTCCGTAGTATAATATTCACAAATTTTTATTGAAATAAACATGACCATAACGACAATTATACAACGTTGATTCTTATTACCATATAAAGTGTTTAATATTCTCTAAAAGCATTTAATATCTTCTCCATTATAGCTATAGGGGATTCAAATTATGCGTAATGTTAATCCACAAGTTGAGAGTAAGCTTGAGGAATTATGGAAGAGTTTAGTACCTAATTATGAGGAATTTACGAAGGGATCTAAGGAATTATTTGAGAAGAGTAGAAAGGTACTTCCTGGCGGAGTAACTTACCCCATAAGGTATTTCAAGCCATACCCAATATACGTTAAGAGAGCTAAAGGTGTAAAGGTTTGGGATGTTGACGGAAATGAGTATCTAGATTTATGGATGGGTCACGGAGCACATATACTTGGTCACTCACCAGACTTTATCATCGAGAAGATCGCTGAAGTTATGAGAGATGGGACTCACTTAGGATTCGAGAATATCTATGCTGTGGAATATGCTGAGCTCTTAACACGTGTAATTCCTAATGTAGACATGGTGAGGTTCACTAATAGTGGTACTGAGGCTAACATGCATGCAGTAAGACTTGCTAGAGCTTATACGAAGAGAACTTACGTAGTAAAGATGGAGGGTGGGTGGCATGGAGCTTATGATGCATTACATGTAGGTGTTACACCACCATTTAGAGGTCCCGAAACGTTAGGCCTTCCCGAAGATTACATAAAGTACACAATAGTAGTGCCTTTTAATGACTTAGATGCACTTGAGAAAACACTTAAACAATATGAAGTGGCAGCCATAATTCTAGAACCAGTATTTGGCGCTGGAGGCTGTATAGAGCCAGATAAAGAATACTTAAGAGGTGTTAGGAGGTTAGCTGATGAGCATGGAGCTCTACTTATATTTGATGAGGTTATAACAGGGTTTAGATTAGCTCTAGGTGGTGGACAGGAGTTCTTTAATGTTAAAGCAGATATTGTCGTTTTAGGTAAGGTAGTTGGTGGTGGGTTCCCTGGTGCTGGTGCCTATGCTGCTAAAGCTGAAATAATGGAATTGCTAGATCAGGTAAAGATACCGAAAGGTCGTGAGAGATCCGTACAGGCTGGTACTTTTACTGGTAATCCCATAACTATGGTTGCTGGTTACACCATGGTTAGGTACTTAGTAAATAATAGATCAAAATATAATGAGTTCAACTCATTATGGAATTATGCCAACAAAAGATTAGATAGGATTTGTGAAGAGCATGATAGAATATGTTGGACTACAGGAGCTGGAAGTATGGTAGGCATACACTTTACAACTAAGAGACCCAGAAATGTTAGAGAGACTGAAGAACTTAGATGGAGCAATAAGATTAATGAAGTATTACATCTATATATGAGAATAAACAAAATACTATATATATCAGAACATAAAGCACACGTATTACCATCCATGCTACATACAAAGAATGATGTGGATAAATTTATAGAGAAGTTTGCTGAATTCATGGAGTTAGTTAGCAATAAGATTAAGAAGGGTTAACATTCCAAAAATACCTTTTTACCCTAATTTGTATTAGTTAATCAATGAATTATGTTGGTATATAAATTACTTCAACGATAATTGTAAATATTGGGTACTAAAGTGAGTTATAAACACCATAAAGAGGAAGCCGAGAAAATTCATGTCAACATATGTTTACTAATAACTAGCGACTCCATAGTTAAAGGAATGAAAAAAGATGAGATAACGCCGTTATTTAAGCAATTAATTAGTAAGGTTAAAGGAATTGAATTAAGGAGTATTAAAGTAGTTCCCAATGATCCTGGTTTAATAGCTAAGACATTGAGTGCGTTTCTAAATTCTGCTTTCTGTGATTCAGTAATAGTTACAGGCGGTACTGGTATTAGTAGGAGAGATGTTAGTGTTGATGTAGTTAAGGAGTTATGTAGCAAGGAGTTACCGGGTTATGGTGAACTTCTAAGATACTTAACATACATTAAGCATGGAACTATAGCCATAGCTTCAAGAGCTATAGCTTGTGTGTCGCATGATAAATTAATATTCACAACACCTGGTTCGCCAGATGCATTCAAGTTAGCGGTAAGTGAGCTGATTTTACCGGAAATTAAGCATTTAATCTACATGTTAAGATATCATTAGTAGTGGTGATACTTCTTGAGTATTGCTTTAGTACCTGTAGCGTCCCCTCTCCATGATCCTCGTATACTGAAGGAGATTATGTCCAAAGTAGTGGGTCTAGTATCGAGGATTAGCAAGGATATAGTAGTTTACAACGTATTAACACAGATTAATGACATAAATAGAGTAAGTAAGGATCACTCATTACTCATAGTTCCAGTACTAACGGGAGGCACTGAACATATAATATATAAACTAACTACCTTAGGCTTACCGATCGCTCTAATAGCTCATAAAAGTAGTAACAGCCTTGCTGCTGCTCTAGAAGTGAAGGCTAGGTTAATATATGAGGGATACCCTGCAGAATTATTCCTACTTGGGGGTGATATTGAAGATTATCTTGAGGCCTTCATTAAGGCCTCAGAGACCTATAAAGAGCTGAAGGAATTGAAGGTATTATTAATCGGTAATCCATCACC
>CAZAMI010000127.1:0-2808 GCA_964486465.1 uncultured Desulfurococcaceae archaeon
CAATAGTAATAACAGTAAGATTTGACACGGCACCAGCAGACGGGGAAGAGATAGAAATCTATTGGAGAGCCGAGATCGTGGAGGATGAATAACAATGGATGGAGAAACAATAACAGCTATTACTATAACAGCAACAGTAAACATAGTAACAATAATATCAATGATCTACTATCTCAAGGGAAAGGTAGAGACAATGGAGAAATCACTAAACCAGAGAATAAATGACTTGAGAGACTCACTAAACAAGAGAATTGACGACATATATAGAGTGTTAAACAAAGATATAACTACGGTAAACAAATAAAATATCATGAGGTGAGCATAAAAATGAGTCTATCGGTGCTAAAAATAGCTGAATGGATAAGGTCAAACAGTACTGATGCTAAGGAAACATTTGTGTTTTTGGATAAAAGAGATACATTATTCACTAAACAAACACAGAGTGGTGAATCTGGTACTGAATATCTTAAGAAAATTACACTTGATCTAGTAAACAAGACAGCTAGTGAAGAAGTACTATATACGGCAACTGATGGAATAGCTTACGCGGGTTTAAAGATATTCGGTAAAAACATTACTACTAGGAGGCTCGCAGGCTATGGTATGGTTGGCGGAGACTGTAGTAATGAGGGAGACATTATTGATTTAGATGATCCAAGTAAAATATTATGTCTATGTGATGGGGCGGTTAACTGTAATCTTACTAGTAACGTTGCTAAACTATTCTATGATCCAGTTAGCGGTAAAATAATAGCTGATGGTGGGTGTAGCGGTAGATGGATATGGATTATTGACCCAAGTGATCTGTCAATAATAGGAAGGGTAAGTGAGTCATGGATAAGGAGTAGAAACTATTGTAAGATAGAACTTATTCCACGTGATGACGAGAAGGTATTTGTTGCTATTGCAAGTGATAAACTTACAGGTACAAAATATCTTAAGATAGGACTAGTTGATATAGATGATATAATTGACAACGCGCCATCTAATCCAAATGTTGACGAGCTAGGATCATGGCAGGAGCTATTTTCCAGCTCTGGTTATTATGGATGTTGTTGGATAAATGCATTCTGTAATGGATACAAAATTGTACTATGTCTAAATCCAGATACTGGAAAAACAAGGGTTATATATGATCCATCTAGTAATGCATTGACTGATCTAGGAGATAATATAATTAGAACACCATTGTTTAAGGGTTGGTACGGTATTGATACAAGTAATCAGAAACATGTTATATATGATAATGATGGCTCTACCAAGATACAGGAGATAAGCGATTCAGAGATAACCAATACAAAGGATACAAGGGATGTTGCATTTTGGTTTTCAATATTAGTTAATCTTTCAACTCAAAAAGTGATATTCAAAGGACTATCATTAGATGGTAATACTGTTCCTTGGATAGAATGGGATTTCGAGAACAACCAGTTTAGAGTAATAGATCTCCTAACAGGCAATCCTATATCAATGGATGTTATACTGTTATGGAGCAGATTACAGAATAGTGTAACAAAATGTGGCACACTACCATATATTGCCAACAACAGAGTTCAGAAGATAACTGTTAATGGTTGGACTGATATACCTAATCCACCGACAAACAATGTAAGAGTACTGTATGTGATACCTGATTTCATTGAGGTGGAAGTATGAGCGAGTCAATCTCAGCCGTAGTAGAGTATACAGCTCCCACAGGCCCGCAGTTCAGCATTACAGAGTATCCAAGCCATGTAAGCGGTACTCCTAGTGAGACTAAGACAGTAAATATAACGGTACAAAATGTAGGGGATACTGATGGAGACTGTACTATAAGAATCAAAGATCATAATAACAATATTGTAGCAGAGGATACAAAGACTATATCGGCAGGGGGATCGGCTACATTCACTCTAAACATTACATTGCCTAGTGATATAGGAACTTATACATGGACTATAGAAGCATATAATGTAACAAATGATACAGTAGACGATACCAAGACATTCACAGTAGAGGCAACAACTGCTGGGCCTCAGTTTAGCATTACAGAGTATCCTATTAAGGTAACAGGTACTACAAATGAGACCAAGACAGTTAACATAACCGTGTCAAACAATAGAGATGTTAGTGGAACATGTATTGTAAGGATAAAGGATCATAATGGTAATGTTGTAGCCTCGGACACAAAGACTATATCGGCAGGGGAATCGGCTACATTCACTCTAAACATTACATTGCCTAGTGATATAGGAACTTATACATGGACTATAGAAGCATATAATGTAACAAATGATACAGTAGACGATACCAAGACATTCACAGTAGAGGCAACAACTGCTGGGCCTCAGTTTAGCATTACAGAGTATCCTATTAAGGTAACAGGTACTACAAATGAGACCAAGACAGTTAACATAACCGTGTCAAACAATAGAGATGTTAGTGGAACATGTATTATAAGGATAAAGGATCATAACGGCAATGTTGTAGCCTCGGACACAAAGACCGTGCCAGCCAATGGATCAGCTACATACAGTCTAAACATTACTCTTCCAAGCGTAACAGGAGGCTATACATGGACTATAGAAGCTTATAATGTAGAAAACGGTACAGTAGACGATACCAAGACTTTCACAGTAGAGGTAACTGCACCAACTAAGAAGAAAACAGAGTTTCCTTGGTGGATTATACCATTATTGTTAGGCCTTGGATATATTGCATTCAGCGGGTATAAAGAGGAAGAAGAGTATAAGGAGTAGGATAAAACCTAATAATTTTTTCTAATTATATATCTTTTCTAGGGGATAGTAATGGGAATGGTTACTAGTG
>CAZAMI010000128.1:0-2804 GCA_964486465.1 uncultured Desulfurococcaceae archaeon
CGGGACCTCGCGGATGCCAACCGCGCGCTCTTCCAGGCTGAGCTACCGGCCCACCATCACTTTTCTTATTTTGTGGGGCTTATAAGTTATTATTTCATCGTCTGTAGTACTCTAAGCATTAGCCTCCAGATTCTATCACCTGCATAATGCAGGTTCTTTACTGCTTTACCCTTACTTGAACTTTTTATTGAGCTAGAATTCATTAGTGCCTTACCTATGACTATGGGTGTTACCTCCTTAGGTTCCCAGACAGATACTACCTCACCTTCGTTAAAGTTATCAACGTAGGTTATGCCTGGTACCATGACGTCAGCTCCATTAAGTAAATGCTTAACAGCACCTTCATCAACTATTACGCGGGGTAATGCATTCTTACCTACTTTCTTAACAACATATAGTGTTGGGTATAATTCGTCATTCTTAAAGAAAGCTATAGGCTCACCATCAAGTAATAACAATTTAACTCTCTCATCCTCAACGATAATGCCTTCTCTAAGATCATTAATGTATTCACATATGCCTGGATACTTACTACATATAAGCTCCTTAAGTGTCTTAACTTTCTTCTTCCTTAATGGTTGATGCCTCATCGATTAACTGTTGTATAAATGCAAAATAAGGTTTTAGCTGTGAAACGTATAGTTTTTAAGTCAAGAGTATTCTTACTCTAGAGGAGAGGGTCGTATTACTATGAGTGATGCAGCTCAAAGATTATTAAGCGAAAATGTAGGCTCATTAGTCCTAGTTAAGTTAAGAGGTAATAGACTATTACGGGGTAAGTTAAGGAGTTTTGATCAACACTTAAACATAGTACTTGATGATGCTGATGAAATATTAGAGGATGGCAGTGTTAAGAAGCTTGGAACAGTCATTATTAGGGGTGAAAACGTAATATTGGTATCACCAGCTGGTAGGTGATAGGCAATGAAAGGAACACCCTCAATGGGTAAGCATGGTAGGAGTAAAACACACATTAGATGTAGGAGATGTGGCAGACATGCTTTCAATGTAGCTAAGGGTTATTGTGCAGCATGCGGCTTTGGAAGGTCAAAGAAGATTAGGAAGTATTCTTGGGCTTCAAAGAAAGTTAATAGAGTGAGGATTAGGTAACATATTTAAAAATTATCATACTTCATAAAGAGGGGGCGAAGATAGGAGTTGGTTCTTAAAAAGATAGTCTTAGATGTTTTAAAGCCATTGAAGGGTCCTTCAATCGTTGAGTTAGCTCAAACACTAAGTGATAGTAAGGGAGTTCATAGGGTAACAATAGTGGTTAATGAGATAGATGTAGAGACTATAACCTTAACAATAACTATTGAAGGATCAAATATAGATTTTGAAGCTGTAAGATCAATAATTGAGAGATTAGGTGGTGTAATCCATAGTGTAGACCAGGTCGTTGCTGAATCATCTAGATAAACAATGTACATTGATAAGAATATAGAGGGTCTTTATCTTATAATCCATATAGGGGGTGTGATCTAATGTGGATAGCGAGCTAATAGCTCTATTACTACTATCGTTAGCTTTAGCTAGAATAATTTCATTCATTTTAGGTAAGATTCACATACCACCTATTGCCTCATATATGCTAACAGGTATAATCATAGGGCCATCGTTAGTAAACTTAATTAGCATTAGTGATTATCCTCAAGGACTTGTAACGCTTGCTCTCCTCTTTTTACTCTTCTATGCAGGCTTAAACGTCGACTTTAGAGGATTTAGGCATTACTTTAAGGAATCAGTACTACTAACATTAGGTGGCGTTCTATTAACTTCCACTTTAATAATGCTCACATTAGAGTACTTGGGCTTCCCGCTTTACGCGTCAATCATTGTAGCGATATCACTAAGTAATACAGCAACAGAAGTTGTTGTCATTATGCTTGAACAAGCCGGAGGCATCGATGATACCTTTAAAAGAGTAGTGATATCTGCATCTTTTTTTGATGACATACTCGCGGTAATATTAATGTCAGTAATTAAGGGGGGAATTATTGGTGGTTTTGAAGCTTTAATTGATATACTTAAATTCATAGCTTCCTTCGTTCTCGTACTAATCACGTTTATATTAATCATAAGATTCCTCCAAGGTCTAATTCACGCCATAATAGTTAATTGGGGATACCTCGTAACACTATCATCAATAATATTCTTTGCATTACCCTTCATCTTTAATGAACTGGGTTTAGGAATAACACTAGGAGCTTACTTAGCTGGTCTACTAATCAGTTCTCTTAGACTAGTTCACGATCCTACATTAATATATACCGTTAGGGTTGAGGAACTCATATCTAGGGTGGGTACTATTCTTGAATTCTTTATTATTCCCATCTTCTTCCTCTACGTAGGTATTAGAGTGGATCTAAGCTCTATATTTACGTCGATAACATTAACATTACTTCTTCTCGCCTTTATAGGTAAGTTCATGGGCTCACTAATCACTATGAGTTATAAGGAAGGATTAAGGAGAAGTACTTTAATGGGTATAGCCATGAATGTTAGAGGGTCATTAGAACCTGCAGTGGCATTACTTGCTCTTGAGTCGGGGGTTATTAACCAGGAACTGTTTAACGCAATAATTATGGTTTCGTTATTGACGTCTCTAATAATACCGATTCTATTCACGAACCTAAGACGCAGCTTGGTTAGTATAGTGTAGCGGTATTATTTGTTCTTAATACGCGGTTCCGGGTATTATCGCACTATGATAGGAACTTAAAATCCCTACACATGGTTATGTCTGTGAGCTATCCTTATAGCTCGGAGTAGGTATAATTTCCACTGGTACCTCTGGAGGGACT
>CAZAMI010000129.1:0-2791 GCA_964486465.1 uncultured Desulfurococcaceae archaeon
ATTTGGTACATGGTTGAGAAGAGAAGAACATTCATGATTGCTGGAGGTACTGGTGCTGGTAAAACAACATTACTTAACGCTTTTAGTCTCTTCATCAGGCCAGGTATGAAGATTGTTACTGTTGAAGACACTCCTGAGCTTAACTTGCCCCATGAGAACTGGGTTCAGCTTTCAACTAGGGCTAGCTATGCTTTAATGGGTCAAACTTCTGGTGAAATAACGCTTTACGACCTTATCAAGGTTAGTTTAAGATATAGGCCCGACTACATTATTGTAGGTGAAGTTAGAGGCGAAGAAGCATTCGTACTATTTCAAGCAATGGCTAGTGTATCTTACGATACACCCATACTTATTAGAGATGAAAGAGGTAATGTAGAATTAATTAAGATCGGTGAATTCATTGATAAATTCTATAGAGAAAGTGAGGAACGGGCAGCTAAGTTCGTAAACGGGTATTATGTGCTAAGTAATGATGGATTCAACATTACTTGGAAACCAATAAAGTACGTTCTTAGGCATAGTACTGATGAAATATATGAGATAGAGTATGAAGGGGGAGGTAAGATTGAGGCAACAGGTAGTCATAGCGTATTCGTACTTAATACTAACGACTTAAGAATAATCGAGAAACCTGTTAGTAAATTACGTGAAAGTGACTTACTGATTTCGTTCAAAGGAAATAGTGAGAGTAGTAAGGAGTATAAGGCCGTAGATGTTATGGAGCTTGTTAAAGACTGTGACGAAGTATATGTGGATGGACTGCCTGAAGAGCTTAGAAAATACGCTAAAGGAAAGAATCCTATACCTGTACAGCAGTACATAAAACTAAGAGATAGGGTTAATGACTTAAGCATTAAGAGTAATTCATTAACCGTTAGAGTGAGAAGAAGCAAATATGTATTGCCTTCTAAACTAGTGCTGGATGAAGCATTAGCTTTTCTATTTGGTGCTTACATAGCTGATGGATGTATTAAGCACCATAGAGGTAAGAGAATATGCTTCACCTTTGGAGCGGATGAGGGATACATAGCAGAGAAAGTAGTTAAGATAATGTATGATAAGTTTAACGTAAAGCCTGTAATTAATGAACGTGGTACATACGCGATTTACGAATATCCGCACACATTGCTTGCTACAGTTTTTGAGAAGTTGTTAGGAGATAAATTAACCAATAAGAGAATACCGTCAATACTATGGAATTCGCCTAAGAATGTTGTGAAATCATTCTTAGAGGGGCTAGTGGCTGATGCTCGTAGAACGCTTAGGAGAAGATATACAAGCTACATTACATCCAATAAGGAATTAGCTTATCAATTACTATGGCTTGCACGCTATGCAGGATTCTATTCAGAGTTGGTGGTAGAGGAAGGCTTGGGTAAGAATTTAGGTAGAAAGTACTATAACGTATTAATCTACCTAGACGAGAGGTATAAAAGGCCAAATGCTTCGGAGAGAATACCTGTTGAGTTATTACTTAAGTTAATTGTGCATGCGAAACCTAGGTCTATGCCTTTAGAATTAACGTACATAAGGAAGAGAAAATTTGTGTCTAAGAAAGTAGCGCTTAAGGTTATTGAATGGATAAAGAAGAAAGGTAAATTAACTGATTTCAGCATGAGCTACTTAAGGAAGTTAGAGGCATTAATCAATGGCGATATTATAATTGTGAAAGTAAAGAAAATAAGGAAGAAGCCCTATAAAGGGTACGTATACGACATATCGGTACCTGAGACGGAGTCGTTCTTCGGAGGTTCTGTACCTATACTGCTACATAATACAGGTCATGGCGGTTTAAGTACTATTCACGCTGAAACCTTAGATTACGCTATTAAGAGGCTTACTTCGCCTCCTATGAATATTCCTCCAACATACATGAAGCTTATGAACATTTTCATGCATATTAAGAGGGTTGTTAAACCTAGAACTCCCACTAGGCTTAAGGTTGAAAGGAAAGTTACTATTGCTCAGGAAGTTGCCGATTATAATGATTTCAGAACTGTTATGAAGTGGGATCCTGTGAAAGATGTTCATGAGGTTTACTTTGACAACTCTGTTTTGCTTAGGGAGCTTGCTGAGCAGTCAAGTATAACTGTTGACGATGTTTTGGAGGATATTCATAAGAGGGCTATATTTCTTAAGTGGCTTATTGCTAGGAACATTCTCGATGTTTGGGAGGTTGCTAGATATATTTTCAAGTATAGTTTCGACCCTTCGAACATGTATAGGATGGCTCTTGAAGATTTAAAATCCTTAGGCGTTGATGTGGAAGCATTAGCTAAGATTTAAAGGTAAAAACGTTTAATACTTTTCTTCCAGAACATTATTTAGCGTATATGGGTTCGATGGGTTTTGAAGGGGTAGCTGTTGTCACCTTTGGTTGTTGAGAGGAGCTATGGTAGTTTAAAGGAGCTCCTTAGAGATTTAGAGGATAGAATAGTTAAAATTAGGGAGCTAATAGCTCATTATTTAAAAGAAATTGACGAATTAAACAAAGCGATTACGAGGGAAGACGCATTACGCTCATACCTTTTAAGATACGGTATTAGGCTTCCCCATCCTCCAAAAACACCAATAGTTGAAATAACAGATGATTCATCAATAATAGTGGAAACAAACCCAAGAGACATAATACCAATTTACGAAGAAATCTCAGACAAACTACAGCAAACCCTAGACAAACTAGTACAAATAGCGGACATACTAAAAAACGTACAAAACATAGAAGCACCAATAAAAGTCTTCTACGAAAACGAAATACCAAAATACATAATCATAAACCTAAGAAAAATCG
>CAZAMI010000130.1:0-2779 GCA_964486465.1 uncultured Desulfurococcaceae archaeon
TGTAGTATACTCCCTCCTCGAGAATTGATATGTTCAGGGTCACATAGTATCTTCCGTCTGCATATACACATTGTTTGCTTTCTATGATGTTCTCTGCGACATCATGCACTTCGCATGTGACGTTTGCATCCTTTATGGGAGCACTAAGCCTTGAGTCTATGTATTCAACCGATATGTTGTATTCATTTTGCCATGGAATCTCTATATATGTTGGAGCATTAAGATCCGTTGGTCTCTCATATATGAGGATTGTATAGGACTTCTCCCTCTGTTCATAGTTTTGTTTTGAAGCTGTAACTATAACCGTATAGGTTCCCGCATCCCAGTAGAAGTTCGCTATGTATAGCTCATAGACCCCTAGAGATGTCTCGGTGAGATCCCACTCCCCAACGTTTAGTATTCTGACAGACACAGACGCCCCAGAGATATGGCTATTTGAGATAGAATCTAGATACGTTACAGATATTTTTAGAGACTCATTCCAGTAGATTGCTGTGGAGGGCGCAAATTGGACATCAATCTCTGTTAGCCTTATATTTACTGTCATATCCTTATCGACTGGTTGTGGTGATAAGTATATATATCCAGATGGTGGCTCCTCGGTCACTGTACCATTTATGTGAATTGTGTATGTTGTTCCGGCTGCTAGAACAGATGTGTTTATCTCAAGTATGTAGTAGAGGCCATCTGTTGAGCCTTCTCCCTGCAGGATAACATTTCCACTTGGATCGTATATGTACCAATAAACAGTACCATTTATCAGCGTATCTCCTAGCGGCTCATATAAGCTTATGTTTAATGTCACGTTTTCCTTCCAGTAGACATTCAGTGGGTATGGAACTGTTGTGATTTGAAAGTATGTTGATATTGTGTTCATGCCTGTTGGTGGATACTCCCAGTCTTCTATGTACCAAGAAACACTGCTCTGTATGGTGAGTGTATGTGCACGGCCTGGAGGCGTAATATTATTAGTTAGAGCGGGATCCGTATATATTGTTATGTTGTCCCAATCTTCGGGAGTTGACACTGTTTTGTTAAACCTTATTGTCCATGTCCCATTTGGTATATAGACGATGAACATACCATACACATTTGTGGTTCCAGTAATAACAATGTCTTCGTCCCTAGAGTTCTTTGCTGCTGAGCTATTAAGTTTGAAGGTGCCTCCCTGAATCGGGTTCGGAGAGGGCTCACTACTGTAGGCCGTAAGTTCGAGTTTAACAACATATGAGAAACATATCGTTCTAGAATCACTATGTACAGTATATCCGTATGTTGTTTCGTTATAGCTGACTATGGTAAAGTTTGAGTATGTAAGACCACCACTTGTAAATCGCACGGATATGTTGTACCATATCCTCTCAACATCAAATTTCACTTCCCCATTACTATCTGTAAGCGCCGTGTACATTATGCTACCTGTCGAATTATAGAAAGAGACATTGGCATTTGGTATTGGTATGCCGCTACCATCAACAACACTTATTGTTGTTCTTATGAGATATCTCTCCACAGAGCTCTTAGAGTAGCTTAGGGAATTTCTAACTTTTGTCATAGTTGTGTCGAATCCAGAATATCTTTCTGAATCTGTAGTCCCGCTGGGAGACCATGGCACAATAGCATAACTTATGTTCAGCTTGTCTCCAGGAGAAACCGTGAGGCTAGATATATTCCGTGCCCAGTAGATATAATCCACGTCGCTTTCGTCTCCTTCGTTACGCCACGTTGTTGTTACTGTTGGTGTGACGCCACTTGGAATATCCTCACTTATAAGACCCATACCTATACCTCTCGGCTCAGTGCTATGGAAGAATGCGATGTCATTCCAAGAACCATACCCCGTATCATCAAGGAATTCTGGTCCTGCACGCGCAGTTATTTCAACAACAAATGTGCTTGTAGCATCAACAGCATGTACAAGTGCTGTGTAATGTCCACTCTGAGCAGCATTGAATGAAGCTATTTCTGGTTTGCTTGTTCTCGAAGAATTAAGAACAGCTCCCGCTTGGCTATATATGTATAGATCTAGATTCGCAGTTGTGGGCCAATCAAGCTTTACCTCATATATCACGTTCTGCATTTCTGGGGGTACATATATATCAACTGGTGATATTGCGCGTGATAATGTGCTCGCCATAACACCTAACTCCTCAACAACATCACTTGTCCAATAGCTATTATCTATATATAGGTCAAATGGAAGAGCAGTATCACCCACCCTATTATCGTATCCACAAACAGCGATGAAGTAGTAGCCCTCTTCTCCAGGACTAACAGATATGCTTACTTGAGCATAGGGGTCCCAGGTCCATCTAGATGCTGTTGCTGTCCCAGCAACGGATCCATTTGGATAGTATACTATGAGACCATGTTGGTCGCGCTGTATGAAACGTGATTCTCTAGGTCTAACCTCAACTATATGCGTTCCAGCATCAAAATAATATCTATAAACTCTGACGCCAGGATATGTCATTGTGCTGGGATCATATATTGTGACAGTCGCATATGAGCTCAGTGAACCTGAAACTGATGGGTACTGATAGTATGATGCTAATTGGCTTATTCCACTTTCAGTTCCGATCCTATCAAACATGGGTTGGACTCCACTTCCATCGTCTTGGTCGAATACCCAGCCACCAATATAGTATTCTGCGTTACTCTCTGAGACAAGCCACTTTATTTTTTCTTCGACAAGTATTCCCCAGGGAAATATTCTGAATGTGTAGTTGACTTTAGCTATGACAGTGGTGCCCTCCATTAGGTTTGCTCCCTCAACCTT
>CAZAMI010000131.1:0-2746 GCA_964486465.1 uncultured Desulfurococcaceae archaeon
CTTACTATGAGCAAGTAGTAACACGTCATCACTACAGTGACTAGCTTCAATAATATCGATAAAACTACTTAAGCTAGTATCATCGATCAACTCCTTAAATCTCCTCATACGCCTTAACCAAACGGGCCATAAATCCTTGGGAGAGAAGAAGAATTCAGTAAACCTATTACTCCATATAATACCAGTTCTACCCAACTTAGCACCAACATATAATTTAGAACGGAAGCTAATGTGAATAATTTTAATTAAGTAAGAAGGAAAAAGTGTTAAAATTGTTGTTTATGCCTTACTTTCTAACTCCTCTATAAGGTTTTCAAGCATCTTCAGTAACTCTAGTACCTTACCTAGCTTGTCCTTCGCTATGACTATGCTACCCTTCTTAATGTTCTCCTCAATAGATGTTAGTAAGTTCTTTACATCATTAATTAGGTTCTTTATCCTATCTATTAGTTGCTTAAACATTTCCTTCTTCTTACCGAGCTTGCTTAAAGTCTCATTAAACTTCTTCATTAGTTCATCAAGCTCCTTCTTAGCCTCCCTAACCTTCTCTTCTATCCTCTCCTTTACACCAGTCATAACCAGTAACTCCTTAGCTATGTGTATCTGGTGGTCAGCTTCAATAACTAGTGCTCTTACTCTATTGATTACTGCCTCAACATTAGTGACGTTGCCTTCGCTTAACTTCTTCGCTAACTCGTTAAGTATTCTTGATGCATTGATGAGTAATTCCATAGCCTTATCTAGATGTTCTAGTGCTCTAGTAGCGTTAATGCTTAACGCCTTCTCCCTAACTTCCTTAGCTTCCCTCATTAACCTCCCTATGGTCTTGTTTAACTCCTTAATCACATCACCTACCTTTATGGGTGGTGGAGGTGGTGGTATATGCCACCTCACGTGCTTCTCAGCTATGTTTATGAGGCTCTCTAACACCTTCATCTCTACTATTGCTCTCCACATGAGTGCATCGAACTTATGTAGCAATGTTAATGCTCTACCAATCTCCCCCTCAGTAATGCTTTCATTAATCTCCTTAGCAACCTCTATGGTTTCGTTAAGGGTCTTCTCTATTAACTCAACCTGAACACGTAGAGCTGTTCTATTAAGTTTCTCCACCTTAATCTTTAACTTACTTAACTCCCTCTGTAGCTCTCTAATCTTCTCTAGACCCTTCCTTAAGTGTTCACGAATGTTACCAACAATTATCTTACCAGTAGTCCTACCTACAGCTAACTTGAACTCTATACTCAATACTTGCTTCCTAACTAACTCCATCCTAAACCTTATCTGAGCTAGCAGCTTTACTGCATCAACTATACTTCCATTAGCGACTAACTCAGTAACTTTTGTGAGATTACCTAGTAAGTCATTAGTTATCTCAAGTAGTTGCTCTAACTTCTTAACTGTTTCATTAATCTTTGGAGCGGTTATGCTCTTAGTTATGTTTAGTAGCCTCTCAATCCTCCGTATTAACTCATTCAGTTCCCTCCTAGTCTCATTAACCTTCCCACTTATCTCTGCTTTAGTTATGTTTATCGTTATATTCCATAACTTCTTAGGTACTACATGCTCTAACGTGTGGAGAGTTAATGCTGTAGACTTAAGTATATCTGTAACCTCCTCAAGATTACTTATGGCTTGCTCAACAGCTTCTATAGCTTGTTCTGACGCATTTACGCTCTCTAAATGCTTAACTAAGTTCTTAAGCATCTCTATAGTTGCATTGATCCTTGTTAGAGCGTTATGAACTCCCTTAACGCTTTCATTCACTTTAACCTCAATTAGTTTATGTATCGTGCCTAACCTCCTAAGTACTACACCAATTAATGCCTTGGAAGCTCTACGGCAATGCTCCTCCCTAATCTTGAGGCCTAAGTGCTTCATGAACTTAAGTACGTCCTTAACCTTACCCTTACGCATTAATACACTCATATTCTCTACTAGCGGCATTACCTTCTTCATAATACCTAACTTCTTAGCTAACTCCTTAACCCTCTCCATGACCTTCTTAGCAACTTCTAATCTATACTTTGACACATTAACTCTAGCTATGTTTGTCTTAGCTATAGTACTTAGTGTGTGTCTTACGAACATCACTAGATCCTTCACTTGGTCAATACTCATAGACTCTATATCTTCATCGCTTAAGTTGGCAATCATTATCAACTTCTCCTTAACTTCATCACTAAGTACCCTACTAGCGTTAATTATTGGTAGTAACCTCTTAATCATCTCTCTATAAGCCTTTAAAGCCTCCCTAAGCCCCTTAGCTTGCTTCTCATCAACTAGTTTGACATTATTGGGACTAGCTGCCAGTACTGGGGTAGCTACCGCAACTATGTTCATTAGCAGTACCGCAACTATTGCAAGACCTAAGTACCTAACAGCTGACCCCACGACTGTCACCCTCCAGGGAGCTACCTACAACTATTTCTTATAAGAAATCACATGAGACTACTACGAAACAGTGTAGAAACGGTTGTTTCACTAAATTCTCTTCTTGAGAATTAACCTATTAGTCCTACCTTCCTTAATTACATCTATGAATCCTAACTTCTCAAGTTTCTTTACATGTCTCCAGAATGTGGCTTTAGGGACATTACTAAAAAATCTATAGAGCTCATTTTGAAGTATGGAGCCTCCTGACTCCTTAATCTTCCTCAAAATACTCCTATCAAGATCGTCGAGAAGGCTAGACATCATATAGGTCGATGAACCACTACTTCTTGCCTTAACAATACCTATAACT
>CAZAMI010000132.1:0-2714 GCA_964486465.1 uncultured Desulfurococcaceae archaeon
AATAATTAAAATAAACTTAACCTAAAGTAAAATCTGCACTACCTTTACAGGTAATCTCCTTATTTTCGCTGATTCTCATTACTTGCTTGAAATAATGTTTAATGACTTAACAACCTCTAAATTAATGTCATCAGCAACTCTTACTAAACTATGGGAAATACTATATATGTAGTCACCTATGTATAAACCCCTAAGGCAGCTATCATGTATTATTATACCTTTTAAGCTTAAAGTATTATTGCTATAGTCTATGACTACTAGACCTTTAATTTTACCATATATCGGGAATGCTATGTACTTCTTGATCGGGTTTATTAGGAATGCTTTGTGGTCTGTAAATAGTGGTGACCAGAATGTCTCTTTAATTACCACCTTAGAAACCTCCTTTATATTCTTAGGATCAGAGACATCAAATAGTGAAACCTTAACTTCCCTCTCTTCATCAGCAACACCGATGCCAATTAGATACTTATCACTTATTGGGTGTAGGTATTCTGAGTATCCAGGTATTTTAAGGTATCCTAAGACCTTAGGATTCTTTGGGTCACTTAGGTCTATACCAAATAATGGGTCAATACGTCTATATGTTACTAGGTACATCATACTGCCTAAGTATCTAGCTGCATAAACTCTCTCACCTATAGCTAAGTCTTCAAGCTTACCTACGATACTTAAGTTCATGTCGAGAACGTAAACATTATTGCTTCTTGACATCGTTACATAACCATTAGGATTTACCGTTACCTTCGTAACCGTTGTGGCAATCCTGAAGTAACCCCCATACTCATCCATAGAGAATTGGTCTAGGACAATACCAGGTACTAAACCGACTGCTTCAGCAGCGATATCTAAACCTTTAATGGAGAACCTATATATAGTCGTTACTTCTCTATATGTCTCTTTAACCTCCTTAATGCTCTTCTCAATCTCTTTTAATAACTTGAGCCTATCTTCATTAGGTAGTTTATTAAACCATAGAATTAATTCATTAATTATCTTTAGAATCTCGTTTTGAGGTAATGTCTTATTGCCTTTAATGAACTCAACTAGATTAGTTACTTTAACCTTCAATTCATCAGGTAACATACCGATTAACTTCTCGGTAATAACTTCAGTAGTTAACATATAAGGGCTTAAGTATTTCCTTGATAGTATGTATATGTTATTTAAGGATACGTAGACATTACTTGAGCTACCTAGTAGGAATATATGAGCTTTTGATTTGAGATTACTCACGTTTAATGCAAATATAATTGTGTATGTGTAACCAATATCTGGAAGCTTAAATACGGCAATATGGTTTGGACTGACCTTCACATCACTAATCACCGGGAGCGATACTGTATCGCCTACTCTGTAAAGTGGCATTTGTGATATGAGATATAAGATACTACCTATCACTCTTGATGTTACGTAAGAACCACTTAAGGTTATATTCCAAACCTCCTTCACATCATCATTAATTATGAATACATGAATTGTGGTATTAGTTGTTCTATAATAAGGTAATGGAGGCATGACCATCATAGTCCTAGTCATAGTATAGGTTAAAGTTTTAGTGACTGTAGTAGTATCTGTGACTTCCACAACAGGTACGGTAACTGTGGTTGTTGTAGTTATTCTGTAAGGTTTAGGGCTGATTGTCTTCCATCGTTTCTCGCAAATCACGACTAACGTGTTATTACTTATAAATAGCCCCTTAACGTACTCATCGTTTAAACTTATGGTGTGAAGTACCGATAATTTTTCAGGTGGGTAAGCCCTTATCACATATACATTACTCCCACTTGCTAAGTATATATACTTACCATCAGTCTTGACAATATCAGCTTCATCAACACCTGCAACCTGGATATTGGTCTTTGAGTAAGGTATTACAGCACTCTTAACTACCTCAGCAATACGGCTCTCAAGGGTAGTAGCTAAGGGCACGGTTACTGTACGTACAACAGTTACAGTCATGGGTAAAGGTAATGGTGAAGGGATTAAAGTAGGTACAGCCCTTAATAGACCTAAGTTACTAATTACCGATAACGCTTCACTACGCTCTATTAAGCTTACCAATTCTTCATAGGAGTTTAAGGGAGTGAAACTTTCAGGAAGGTTCCTAGGTAATGATAGTGAGATATAGCCTGAAATATTAGTGCGCGGTGAGGTTTGATTAGCGTACTGGGTAGTCATTAACGTACCTGTTGATGCACTCCCACCACCTATGTTAGTTATGTAGGGATACGTTAAACCTAAGTATATAGTTAGTATGAGGAGTATAGCTGTAATTACTAGGGGTTTTACGTTTAAACTCATGGAATAGCACCTAATCTTGACTAGTCTAGCATAGTATTAACTCTAATGTAGTGAACACTTAGTTCGAAACACTAGAACTGTACCTGCTTAATTAAAGCCCTATATAATCTATTTATAGCCCATACAACATCTAAGCCATTAATTATTGTAAGGTCAGGAGGAACCACTTTAGTAAATGCTCTAAATCCTTCATTTCTCAACTTATCATTAACGTATCTAACTACCTCCTTCATTAACATAGGCTTATTCATTTTTGCTAATTCCTTAATAATTAACGCTAAGAGTCTTACCTGACCCACTTCAACTATCCTCGGATTTGACTTTAGATCCAGCTCAAATGTTGTACCATCTGTATAGCTAAATCTTAACTTATATCCTGAAGTCTTAACCTTCTTTAAGTTCTTTATACC
>CAZAMI010000133.1:0-2679 GCA_964486465.1 uncultured Desulfurococcaceae archaeon
TAACCCTTACAAGAGGTACTTCAACCTCTTCCTTAACTACGTATCTAGCCTCATAAGGACATGCCCAATAACATGAGAGGCAACCTACACACTCACTAAGTGAATGACAGGTATTGACTTGACTACAGAAACCACAATTAGCGCAACGAGAGGTATCTATAACTACACGTGACCTTCTAATACGTACAGTACTTCCTCTATCCTTACTTGACATGTGCTACACCTTAGTAATTTGATGTAATTCCCTTGTACACACTAAATTCAACGCTTAATACTAGTAAAGCACGTTATTATGAATTCTCGATGAGGCTACTTACTTTAAGGACTATATAACCTGTAGATTATTAATTGATATTGGTATGTCTCAAGGATCTGTAGTGGGTAAGGAGTTTTACCTTAGAGATACAGCTATGGTTGCTGTAGACTTACTCGGTAAGTTAGTTGTTCGCTTAATAAGTGGTGTTAGGGTTTCATGTATGATTGTAGAGACTGAGGCATATTACGGACCTGAAGATCCAGCATCGAGAGCTAGGAGGGGTGGTGAGTTAGCTAAGGTTATGGCTGGTGATGTCGGTAGGGCGTTAATATTTATGGTACATGGTAACTGGTTATTCAATGTAGTAGCTCATGAGGAGGACGGCATAGGTGCTATCCTAATAAGGTCTTGCCAGCCAGTAGAAGGAGTTGAGGTAATGATTAAGAATAGAGGTGTTAGTGACGTGAGGAAACTAACTAACGGTCCTGGTAAGTTAGCTAAGGCGTTAAGTATTGATAAGAGATTTCACGGTAAGGAACTATACACGACACGTCAGGGGTTATGGATAGAGTACTACGTTAATGTACCGAAATCACGTGTAGCATGTTCTCATAGGATTGGAGTAGCTGAGGATCTACCCATGAAGCTTAGATTCTACATCAGCAATAATCGGTATGTTTCGTTAAGGTAAGTGCTTCTGTTAAGTATGATGGTAATACATTTGATACGGTTATTTAATTCATTACTTACTTACTTTTAAATATTTCTCCTTAAATCCTTCATAATCTAATATTTTAAAGTCAGGATTTAATGCCTGAACTACTTCCTTAAACCATGTATTATCTACTAATTTTATTATCGTACTATCCTCAGTTAATAATACGTTAGAGTAGTGTATAGCTGTTGAGACTATTAAGCAGTCTATGAAGTCATCTATGCGTGTTCGAAGTTTAAAAGCAAGTGCTAGTACATCACTATCCTCTAAACTTACTTTCTCTATCCTTTCATCATACACAATAGCATTTACTCCTCTCAACACTCTCGTAGGAGAGAGTAACCCTCGTGTAACGTATTTCGCTCCCTTAGCTATGAGTTCAAATATTGTTATGTGGTTTATGTAGACTCTATACTTTCTACTAATGAGTTCTAAGATGATGTTATCTGGGAGTCCTTTGATTGCGATACCAATTAATGGCAGGAGATATGTTGTGTCAATAGCAATTCTCATAACTCTGCACTCTTTGATAACTCCTTCCTGAATTTGTAGAATTCCTCAACACTTATCTTTACGGGTTTGGGCTCCTTTAAAACATCCTCAATACTTGGTATAGGTTCCACAATTAATTTACCATCCTGAACCCTATATATTACCTTCATATGTGGTTTAAGCCCTATTTTTTCCCTTAACTCTTTCGGAGGGAATAACTCACCTTTCGAACCTACTCGACCCTCAATACTCAATTTCGACTCACCGGGTAATAATTAACACTTTCTAACATATTAGCTTTTTCCCTTACTCAAGCAATTTTTAAGTATTAATACCTTCACCTATGTTAGCATACCTATACTTCATACCTAACATTCTAGCAGTAATACTTCTATCAATGCATTATAGCACCTTAATCACCATATAGTTATGAAGTGACTCAAGTCTTACTACTTCATAGTCTATCCTCCAATTATGTAATGGACTATTAATCACTAGAGTATGGTATTCACCGTTCTCACCGAGTGGGTCGAGTCTTAACTTCCTTACATTACTTAGGAATAGCTCTAGGTTATCGATACTTAATTCCTTACCTAACCACTCCTTAAGCTTCTTATCAGTACCTATGATTAGGACCTCAAAACCGTTACTAAAGATTTCATAGGTTAACTCCTCTGGGTCCTCACCCCATAGTGGTTCCTTAAGTTTCGCTCCAACTTCCTTAGCTATGGATTCCATGTATTTCAAGTGGTCTTCAATGTAGACATCACCAGCTACAATCTCGTCAGTGCCTAGCAAGCTAAGTAATCTTATAGTTTCATCCCTCTCCTTACCCTTACTTAGCTTAAGAGTGATTACGGGGATTCCCGTAGCGATTAGTGTCTCGATGCTCTTACCCATGTTTAAAATGTGAGGACTAGGTATGGGGAAGCTATATTTTAGCATAACACCTAGATCTATGGGCCAAGACTTGAGTGCAGCATATAGTGAGTCCTTACCACCGGAAAGCATAGCTACACGCACGTGTACCTCCTCATAAGGTTATCCCAAGGTTAAGTATTTATGAGTACTTGGATAGAGTATCCAGGTAACTTATGTAGATACTTAGTTAATGATAACGTTACGAAATTAGTAATAAGTCTTACCAGGTAAGTGTAAATCCGCTACCCTGACCTCCCTCCTCAAGGTATGAGTATATTTCAACACCATGTCTTAG
>CAZAMI010000134.1:0-2625 GCA_964486465.1 uncultured Desulfurococcaceae archaeon
ACATTAGCTCATTTATGAATGGTAAATACATTTACTGGTTCTTTAGTGATGACTCTAAGGAATGTTCATGTAGTATGAGTAAGATTGTTAGAATAGGCTTGGTAAACCTATCCTATGGAGCCTTAATGATCGTCTCATCATATAGATGTGGGGATAGTGTAAGTATAGTTATTCATGCAACCATAGGTGATGATAGATTATGGAGGGAGTTATTAGCTAAAGCTCTAATGCTTACATTCAGACTTGAGTACGAAGATAAATTAGAAGCACTGAAGATTACCTTATTTAGGAAGTATAAGTACTTATTTAATAAGTCTGCATGGGCTATATGGAAGATCTCATTACGAGGAAATGGATCTAAGATAAGGTTATTGAGTGGTGAGACTTTACCTATTAGGAATGTGTTTGTAGTATTAGAAATGCCCATATATTTCATCACACCATCAATGAATGAAACACGGTATGTCTTAATATTGCCTCATTACATAGACGTAGCTGAACTACTATATTGGAGATTTATAGCATCACCCGCTTTAACACTAGCTATAAAGTTATCGCAACCACCTAACTCATCTCTTCTACAACTCTACAAGGGCATTACGCTTAAGTTAGTAAGTAAGGTCGTATTGAGGAATGTAAGGTATAGTATGGAATTCCCTAATTTAACCTACACTGCCTACACACCGTTCTTATTGAGGCAAGAAGGTAAGGGTCCATGTATAGTGCAGTCTACAGCTTCATCAATATTTGCATCAATAGCTTTAGATACAATAACAGCTAATGCTGTTATTAATTTACCTAACGGGACTCACGTAATTTCGTTATTAATACTACCATCAACATTATTCAAGAGTGAAGGTGAGGTAACCTTACCAGTAGATGTTGATGGTGATGGGATTAACGATAGTGCTATAGTAATTGTGGATACGGCAAATCTACCCATCAAGTACGTGGAGACACACATAAAGGAACTTCATCTACTAGGACCACTAAGCTATGCTCCAACACTTTTACTACCTACACAATTAGATAACTTAAGTTTAAGCATTACGACGCTATTTTACGCGTACTTCAACTACAGTAGGGAATTACTTGGTAGTCCTTCATGGATGTACTTACCTTGGTCACGACGCACTTTAAGGATGCATGAGGTATTAATCGATAACTTAATAGATAACTCACTTAATGGTATATTGAGTTCATGGTATGTTAGTGCGAAAACACCTTCAGGCTACATACATTACTGGAGTACACCAACACTTAACATTTCTAAGAAGCCATACATGTTACTACAAAACTATAGTGAAACAGTAATGAGTGGAAAGTTCAGTAAGGAAGTAGTTAGGTTTGGTCCTAATTCATTGAATTTATGGGTTAACCTATGGATCGACGCACTAAACCATACAATTCCCTCAAATATACATATACCGCCCTCTAAATCTATATGGCCTAAGAACGTACCAAAAATTAATGTCAATGCTTCCATTAATACCTTACCTAAGATCTTAGAAACACCACTAAACTGCGCATACTCTACATTGAAGGCACCACTAATGCTTAAATGCGATGTAAGTTTCGTTAATGGTAAAGAAGTACTGAAGTGTATGAGTAGGGATATTAATGTCCTAATTAATGGCTTACCATACATGGATCAATGGAATGCATCGATACTAGTAAGAATAAACCACTTAAGTAATCTGAGTAATGGTAATGTTATCTGCATGCAGATCATGCCTAATTACGGCTTTATGTATTCCTCATATGTAGCGCTAAAGAGATACTGGATCGGGCCAGCATTATTAAAGAAGAAGTCAAAGAATGAAGTATTAATCCACGTACCTAGGGTTCATTTCGGTTTACGTAGGGAGCCTAAACTAATACTCGTTAAGATTCCCTACATAGATAAGGAAATAGCCTTAATACCTATTAATGAATCGGCTAGGGAAGTACCGTTAGAATTTAATGTGACTTTAAGAGCTAATTTAATTTCCATAAATAACCTTAGGGGTTGGTATGTCGAGGAGTCGATCATCCGGGAAGGGATTAACGCTTCGGTAAAGTTCCTATTAACTAAAGGATTAGTGCAAGGTAAAGTAATTGCCTTACTAGATGTATGTTTTCATGGATTTATGCCTAAGGAGTTAACGGTCATGGCGGCAGTAATAAATGTCGGGTTTAGGAATGGAACATTAATTAAACTATATGAGCCGATTCAAGTCTATAGATACGCAACTCATAGATATACATGTTATGTAGTATCACATGAAGTCCCTGAAGCCTTAATGCTTGGTGGTATTTATGAGGTCTACTTAAAATCACTTAATACCACGGTGAGAGTGTTCATGGAATCGTGAGGCATTCATGAGTAGGTAATGATTGCATAAATATTATTTATACTTCACCATTAATTATTGGAGGGTTTATGAGACCTACACATGTGTTAATGTACGTTACGGCAGTATTGAGTATATCCTCAGCCTCCATATTAGTCCTACTTTCAGGTGCTGTAGCACCTGCTTGTGCTTTCTGGAGATTATTAATAGCTTCAATCATACTTCTTCCGTTCTATCTACTAAGGAGAGAGGGAGCCATATTCAGGGGCGGGGATCACGCAGTTAATTACTT
>CAZAMI010000135.1:0-2621 GCA_964486465.1 uncultured Desulfurococcaceae archaeon
GAAGGAAGCACTCAGCACCAAGGAGAGGTAGCTTAGGTGTTAGACCTAGGAAGAGGGCTTCAAGGTTAGTGCCTAGAATAAAGTCTTGGCCTCAAGTCGACTTCGATACACCTAAACCTCTAGCCTTCTTAGGTTACAAGGCTGGAATGACTTATGTAATCGTTATAGATGATAGACCTGGACGTAGGACTTATGGTCAGGAGATTTTCGTCCCTGTTACAATTATTGAAACACCACCCATGATTTCCGTAGCCGCCAGATTCTATGAAGCCACGGTTCACGGGTTTAAGACATTAACGGAGTTATGGGTTGACCCCCCAGAGACACTACAAATTTGGAGGAGGGTTAAGACATTATCGGTCAATGAAGATCATAAAGAAAGAGTAATGAGAAAGCTTGAATCGAACATTAATAATATAGCCAGAGTAGCTCTACTCATGGCATCTCAACCAACATTAACTGGAGGTTTAAGTAAGAAGGTACCAGACATTATTGAGGTTAAGGTAGGTGGTGGTGACATTAAGTCGCAGATAGATTACGCCTTAAACATGTTAGGTAAAGAGATAAAGATTACAGATGTATTCAATCCAGGACAGTTTGTTGACGTCATTGGCGTAACCAAGGGTAAGGGCTTCCAAGGTGTCATAAAGAGGTTCGGTGTTAAGGAGTTACCTAGATGGCATAAGCATAGAAAGGGTAGCAGAAGGATTGGCTCAAGATCACCAGGTATAGGTGCTTTGAGTACCGTACCTCAACCTGGACAGATGGGATTCCATAGAAGGACTGAATATAATAAGAGGATAATAATGATAGGGAATAACGGATACGAAATAACGCCTGCCGGCGGTTTCCCACATTACGGTATAATACGCTCGGACTACATAGTATTGGCCGGTACCGTTCAGGGACCTCCTAAGAGACCCATAGTGCTTCGCTGGCCCATAAGGCCGCCTAAGTGGGTACCTGAAGGTCCACCGAAGGTTGTTTACGTAAGTCTTGAAAGTAAGATTTAGGATTGGGTGATTACATGACTTACTGTGTAGTAATTCCGTTTAAGTTAACTGAAATAGAAGTTCCGGTCTTGAATCTTGAAGGTAAGAATGTAGATACAATAAGGCTACCTAAGTTCTTTAGCTTACCTATTAGGAAGGACCTAATTAGGAGAGCATTCCATTCAGCTCATACAGCGAGGTTACAGCCTAAGGGTAGAGATCCATTAGCTGGTAAGAGAAGGAGTGGAGAATCTTGGGGTGCTGGTTACGGATTAGCGAGAGTACCTAGATTGGATAATGGTAGGGCGGTACTAGCTCCTAATGTCAGAGGTGGAAGAGTAGCTCATCCACCAAGAGTTGAGAAGAGGATTCATGAGGAAATAAACAAGAAGGAGAGAATAAGAGCTATATTATCAGCATTAGCTGCAACAGCCAACATGGAATTTGTGAGGGCTAGAGGTCACGTATTTCAAGCAGATACTGTACCTATAGTTGTAGTTGATGAAATAGAGGATGTAGGTAGAGCATCTGAGGCTAAGGAAATACTGAAGGCATTAGGTGTTTGGAGTGATGTTGAGAGGGCTCACGAGAGGATAAGGATAAGGGCTGGTAAGGGCAAGATGAGGGGGAGAAGGTACGTAGAACCTAAGTCAGTATTGATAGTTGTTTCAAGAATAAGTAATGCGGTTAGAGCTTTCAGGAACTTCCCAGGTGTTGATATAGTTACACCAGACTTTCTAGGTATACTACATTTAGCGCCCGGAGGTGTTCCTGGAAGGTTAACGATATTTGATGTATCAGCTATTGAAGCTCTTAGGAGGAAGTATGAGGTGATTACTCCGTGAAGGACCCTTATACAATAATTAAGAGGGTTGTGGCTACGGAGAAGGCGATAAATTACATAGAGAAGTATAATACTTTAACATTTATAGTTGATTTGAAAGCGACGAAACATGACATTAAGAGAGCTGTTGAGGAGTTATTTAGTGTTAAAGTTCTTAAGGTGAGAACACTTATAACACCTAAAGGAGAGAAGAAAGCATACGTAAGGTTAGCTCCAGAATATAAGGCTAGTGAGATAGCTTCAAGACTAGGTATACTGTGAGGTGTGAGTCATGGGTAAGAGAATATTAGTTCAGAGGCAGGGTAGGGGAACGTCAACATTTAGATCTCCAAGCCATTTAAGAATAGCACCTGCAAGATATCCCCCGCCTAGGAATGAGACATTAAAGGGTTACGTAGTTGAGCTTATCCATGATCCCGGTAGGTGGGTACCACTAGCTCATATAGAGCTTGAAGACGGTACAGAATACTACGTACCAGCTGCTGAAGGTATGCATGTGGGTCAGGAGGTTTACATAGGTACTAACGCGCCACTGGCTGTAGGTAATACATTACCATTAGCAAACATACCTGAGGGAACTAAGGTATACAACATAGAGCTAAGACCTGGTGATGGAGGTAAGCTAGCTAGACAGGCAGGTAGTTACGCTATAGTTTTAGGTAGGTCGGGTAAGTATACAATAGTTTTACTACCTAGCGGTAAGCAAAAACAGATAATAAGTACTGCCAGAGCAACAATAGGCGTACCAGCAGGTGTTGGTAGGATAGAGAAGCCTCTACTTAAGG
>CAZAMI010000136.1:0-2613 GCA_964486465.1 uncultured Desulfurococcaceae archaeon
AATAGCTGAGATAGCAGATAAGGTAGCAATAATGTACGCAGGAAAGATAGTTGAATGGGGTACTTCAGAACAGATCTTTGAGAATCCTCAACACCCTTACACTAGAGGATTAATCTCAAGTGTCCCTAGACTTCGAGGCAAGAAATCACTTTTCTGGATTCCTGGTCAGCCACCAGACCTCATTAATCCACCACCTGGTTGTAGGTTTCATCCTAGGTGTCCTTATGTTATGGAGATGTGTAGGAAGGAACAACCACCAATGATAGAAATAGAACCAAAACACTACGTAGCATGCTGGTTATTTGCTAAGAGGTGATAGCATGGGGGGTAGGGTTTCAATAGATGAAATAATAAGTAAGGGATTAGAGAAGGGTGAGTACTTAATAGCTGCTCTAGATTTGAAGAAATACTTCTCATTACGAAGAGGGATTAGCGATATCGTACTTAGGCGCAGGCACTTCGTGAGGGCAGTTGATGGTGTCAGCTTTGCGATAAAGGATGGTGAGGTCTTCTGCTTAGTAGGTGAATCGGGATGTGGTAAGACAACAACTGGTAAGACATTGATAGGCCTCTTACCACCAACATCAGGTATGATATTCTACAAACCTAGAGAAGAGACAAAGGAATACTTAGGTGAAATAGGTATCAGTCCTGTCAAGAGTGATTACTATCTGCTCACTGAGTTATTCAAGGATAAGAGAGCTAACAAGATCATGAGAAGAGAATTACAAATAGTATTCCAAGATCCGTATGCTGCTCTAGATCCCAGGCACACGGTGTTAACAGCATTAGAGGAGCCTCTACTTGTTCATAGAATAGGCTTCTCACGTGAGGAGAGACTTGAAATGGTGTTTAGAGCCTTAGAAGATGTTAGGTTGATACCTCCTGAGGACTTCATAGATAGATATCCACATATGCTCTCAGGCGGTCAAAGGCAGAGAGTATGTATTGCTAGAGCACTGGTATTGAATCCCAGGTTTATTGTTGCTGATGAGCCTGTTTCAATGCTTGATGTATCTATTAGAGCTGAAATACTTAAACTAATGCTTGAGTTAAAGGAGAGGAGAGGATTAACGTACTTATTTATTACTCATGACTTAGCAACAGCGAGGCTAATATGTAATAGAATAGCAGTAATGTACCTAGGAAAAATAGTTGAACTAGGTCCTACTGATGTAGTCATAGGAAATCCGCTACATCCATACACTAGGGCGTTAGTTGCAGCAATACCGGAGCCTGATCCAAGTAATAGGTTAAAGATGCGTAAGCTAGATATTAAGGGTGAAGTACCTAGTGCTATAAATATACCACCTGGCTGTAGATTCCACCCAAGATGTCCATATATGATGGATATTTGTAAACGTAAGGAGCCGCCACTCATTAAGGTGAATGACGGACATCTTGTTGCATGCTGGCTTTATGCGAGGAAGTGAAGGTTTGCTTGTTAACTATTTATTAACTCATCCATTATAAAATATTTTGGTGAATACATGAATTCTCGTAAACTAATACACCTAGGCATATCTAAAACAGCTTTAGCACTCATCATAGTAATAATAATCATCATAGCAGGTATAGCTGGCTATATAGCCACTAGACCCCCTGCAGCACCGCCTACTACACCCTCACCTACTGCTACATCACCTACTACGTCCTCACCCACGACAACACCTACATCACCAACACCTGCGGTTAAGAAGAGGATGGTTATAGGGGTTACCGACAAAGTAAGTGATCTTGATCCAGCTCAAGCCTATGACTTCTTCACCTGGGAGGTCCTAAATAACATTATGGGAGGCTTAGTACAGTATAAACCAGGTACTACAGAGATAGTACCTAACCTAGCTGAGAGTTGGGAAGTTAAGGAGAATGGTAAGGTATGGATATTCCATCTGAGGAGGGATCTAAAATTTGCTGATGGAACACCTTGTACAGCACAGAATGTAGTATGGAGTATCAAGAGAGTAATGAGGATTAAGGGAGATCCATCATGGTTAGTGACAGACTTTGTTGAAGACGTAGTCGCTATAGACAATTATACCGTCAAGTTCATACTTAAGAAACCAGTATCGTACTTCCTAGCGTTATTAGCTACACCGCCATACTTCCCAGTAAGTCCTAAGTATAAACCCGATGAGGTAGACTCAGATCAAACAGCAGGAGGTGTTGGGCCTTACAAGATAGTTAAGTGGGTAAGAGATGAGGTTCTAGTCTTAAGAGCTAATCCATACTACTTCGGATCGAAACCTAAGGTTGAGGAAATAGTCATTAAGTTCTATAAGGATGCAACAACTTTGAGAATGGCTATAGAGACAGGTGAGGTTGATATTGCTTGGAGAACTTTAAGACCCATAGACATTGAGAGTCTTAAGAAGAATCCAAGCCTTAATGTTATTGAGGTGCCTGGAGCTTACATAAGGTATATAATAATTAATGTAAAGATGTCGCCAACAAGCAATAAGCTAGTAAGGCAAGCGATAGCCGTTGCTATTGATAGGAAGGAGATCTGTGAGAAGGTATTCATGAATACGACAGTACCTCTCTATAGCTTAGTGCCTATAGGTATGTGGAGTCATGAGGACGTATTTAAGAAGTATGGTGATGGTAATATAG
>CAZAMI010000137.1:0-2609 GCA_964486465.1 uncultured Desulfurococcaceae archaeon
CTATACATTCCTGAAGGCTTGATTAAGTCCTCTAACTCAGTAACACTAAGTTCCCTTAAATCATTGATATCAAACCTTTTCCCAAGTCTTGAGACGAAGTTATTGAGTGCCTTAATAGCGTTCCTATCTGAGGTATTCTGTGATAGTATTATAGATATTAGAGCTGCTAGAGGACTTAACTCATTCCTTAAGGCCTTAATTACACTGAACTCTTCAGGATTTACGTCCATACCGTAATACTTAAGTAGTACTTCAACTACATACCTCAACATTCCTCCAGGCACAATTACCTCCACTACACGTTTTAGTAGGACATTATAGACTTAAAGCACCATCTTAGGTAATACTGAGTAATTACGTCTAGATACCACCCCGTTCTTTAAAGACAGGTTATCTTTAGCTTATAAGGGGGTGATGGAGGATGAGGTGGGGCAAGGCTTTTACTTACGGATTAAAGTACTTAGCATTCTCAGCATTGTTTAACATTATTGGCGCAATAATGATAATCTCATCACTCTCCATAAGTGTGAATTTAGGTAGTGAAGGCCTAGTAATATCCATAAACGCCTTAAGAACACTAGCTAATATAGGATCGCTAATGCTACTAGCAATGGGGTTCGCAGTACTAGTACTAGGTAATATAGCGTCATTTGTTAAAGTATTAGTTGAAGCCGTTAAAGAGATTAATAAGGAGTTACTATGGTAATTCCCTAACCACTCGCTCCCTCACGACTTCATAGATTATGTGAACTTCATTACCACATTCACACGGCTTAATATCCCTTAGTCTTAACTTAACCCATTCCTCTCTAGATGAGAACCCCTCACCCTCAACTACCGAGATTGCTTCCTCACCACCTATAACGTAGGGTGATATCGTTATCCTGACTTCATCAACTAACCCCTCCTTAAAGAAGTACCATAGAAGCGTGCCACCACCCTCAACTAATACCTTCCTAACACCTACTACTCCATATAGGTGCTCTAAGACTTTAGTGATGCTTAGAGTACCACTAGAATTCATAGGCTCTAAGACGTAAACATCAACACCTCTCCTCCTTAATACATAAACCTTACCCCTCGGTGATAGTGTTGATGTATAGACTACAGTCTTAGCTTTACCATCAGTAAATAGTTTAGCGTTAAGTGGTGACCTCAACATACCATCAACCACGACCCTAACGGGGTTTACGCCCTTAACGTAGCGTACAGTTAGTGAGGGATCATCCCTAATTACAGTATTAGCCCCAACAATTACTGCATCGCATGAAGCTCTAACCTCATGAAGTCTCCTCAAATCGTGAGGGCAACTAAGTCTTGAATCACCAGTCCTCGAAGCAATCTTACCGTCTACTGATGAAGTCACGTAAACTATTACATAAGGTCTTCGCTTCCTCACTACAGTATCTGAGGTCACCGTCAATGAATACACCACCAACTAATTCAGGCCCACCCCTCTTCACTACAGCAAGATACTTATTCCTTATACTACCAAGCATTAGTAAGTCATTCCTCAACAACAATATATTAGCCTTAGCACCCTCACTTAACTCATACCTTAACCCAAGTATATTACCTGCATTGACGGTTAATGCCTTCAAAACCCACTTAGGGTCATTAATACCTAAGTACCTAAGCTTAAGAAGTAACTCCTCAGCGTCTCTCCATAGGTCAGGCTTAACCCAACCAGCATTATCGGTACCTAACCCAATAACGATTCCTTCCCTATAAATTAAGTCCAATCTGGCATCACCACTTAAGAACCACCTATTAGATCTAGGACATAGTATTAGCGGTATTTCACGCTCTCTAAGCATTACTACATCATTGCCACTAAGCCATACACCATGAACTATGGCTGTTGGGTTACCAAGTCTTAGAAGCTTCTCTAAGTCACCCTCATCACGTACCTCCCTAACCTCAGCAATGTGGGCAAATACGTACTTACCCTTAGCCTTAGCGAGTTTAAGCATTGTCTTAAGTACATCATCACTAAAGTAGAGAGGTGATGATATACCAAAGCCACTACTCAACTCTATGAGCTTACTTAACTCATCAATACTAACGTCATGACTTGAAGGCATAGCCATAACATATGCATTAACTCCGTATCCCTTACCTAGCTCTAACCCCTTAACTCCAAACTCTCTAAACTCGACAATAAGACCTACTCCACATTTCAAGCTATAATTATAGAATGATTCTAGAGCCCTAGATAGCGCATTTCTGCTCAACTTCTTAAGTAATACGTACTTAAGCCCATAGGGTTCACCAACAACTGAATCGATATCTAAGTCCCAACCTTCCTCGGCTATGGCTAAGTCAAGCACATGTGCATGCATATTAGCTAGTGGTGGTAAAGCTATGAAGCCACGTAAGTCAACACCCTCCACGTGCCTTTCAATACTAACTATTGTACCATCCTCAATAGTTATAGCTAACGGTCCATCAACATAACTTAACTCATCCCCAATAAAGGCACCACTAACTGTTATCGTTAATTTCAATGTCTCACCTCAAGGGCCTAATTAAAAATTTAATTCTTAAAGCTTAAGTATATTGAGGATGATGAAGCACGAGCGGGATGACTAAATGATTAGTAGCAAACC
>CAZAMI010000138.1:0-1101 GCA_964486465.1 uncultured Desulfurococcaceae archaeon
CTTTAGTGAGGGTGTATTTGATTATGCAGACAAGATAAGCGGTCATGTAATGGAAACTAAGAGGGTATCACAGAAAGGGTGCCCGCTCTGCAACATGCCGTGCGGCCATACAGTCAAGTATGGTGTAAGTGAAGAGGGTATTGAAGGTAAGGCTGAACTAGACTATGAGAATGTAGCTATGCTTGGTTCAAATTTAGGTATCGGTGATCTAGATAAGGTTTCGCACTTAAATAGACTTGCGGATGATTACGGTATTGATACCATAAGTCTCGGTAATGTTATAGGGTTCACCATGGAGGCGACAGAGAAAGGTATCATAAGAGATGAGGGTATTGAGTGGGGTGACTTTAAGGGAGCTATTGAATTGACAAGGAAAATAGTGTTCAGGGAGGGTATAGGGGAGACACTATCATTAGGCGTTAGAGAAGCGTCTAGAAGGTTAGGTAAGGATTCATATAAGTTCGCTATGCATGTTAAAGGACTCGAAATAACCGCTTACGACTGTCACGCAGCACCAGCTATGGCGTTAGCTTACGGTACCTCACCAATAGGTGCTCATCACAAGGATGCATGGATTATTGCTTATGAAGTACAAACAGACAGGTTTGCCTATAGTGAGGAGAAGGTTAGGAGGCTCATATGGCTTCAGAACATCAGGGGAGGAATATTTGAGTCCCTAGTTACGTGTAGGTTACCATGGGTTGAAGTAGGTCTTGACCTAGAATTCTATCCTAAATTACTAAAGGCATCTACAGGTGTAACTTATACGTGGGATGAGTTAGAGTTAGTTGCTAATAGAATATATGCATTAATCAGGATGTTCTGGATTAGGGAGTATAGAGCAGCAGGCATTGAGTGGGATAAACATTTAGACTACCCACCAGATAAATGGTTTGAAAAGTCGCTAACTAAGGGACCATTAGCTGGAGCTAAACTAGATAGAGAGAAATATGACTCAATGCTGATGAAGTATTACGAGTTAAGAGGATGGGATGAGAGAGGCATACCTAAGCGTGGGACTTTAGAGAAATTAAATCTAGGATTCACCTTAAAGTATGTTACTTCATAAAATCATAACTCAATATTTTTCACTAATGCAAT
>CAZAMI010000138.1:1201-2600 GCA_964486465.1 uncultured Desulfurococcaceae archaeon
CCTTAAAGTATGTTACTTCATAAAATCATAACTCAATATTTTTCACTAATGCAATTTACGTAACTACACCATTGAGTACTCCCCTCTTAATAGCTAATTTAATTTCACGTGCAATCCTCCTGCCAACACTCATGGGTTCATCCCAGTAAAGGAATGAATATGGGCTTCCCTGCACATATAGATTAGTTCCTGCGACAATCCTTCCTGAGAATTCGAAAATCTTGATACTCAAATCATCCTTAATTATGCCCTCAAGGCAGAACGGACCTATAATACCTGGTGGTAGGAGCTCTTTAGTTACATTAACAAACCTTAAACCATAATCATAGACTTTGTAAAGTAGGCTCTCTCTTAATACCATGGGTATATTACCTACAACAACAAATAACGGCTCAATACCTAATTTCTCTAATACGTCATGCTTAAGCCTCCTTAATCCATCAACGTTTGATTCATACCTTATATCAGCACCTAGGATCTCAAGTCTATTAAGCACAGGACTAAAGAAGAAGTGGAAGTAAGCCGGTACACCTACAATATACTCTTGAATTAATGCATCAGCTGGTTTACTTATTAAGCCTTGATTAATGGCTTTCTCAATACCTTTAATAACTTCATCCTTAGATAATGCTAAGAAGTATCCCCTACCTCCCTTAGCTCCAGGTAGCTTAACTATAACTAAGTTATTAATCTCATCATTTAGATCATAATGTCTGGGTGTGGGTATACCAGCTTTAGTTAAGAGGTCCATTTTTAAATGTTGGTTAGCCTCAACTCTAAATATTGATCTAAGACCAAAGAGTGGTACCTCAACTCTTTCAGCGCATTCAAGCCCTACATATTCTACGAAACTACCGTGGGGTATGAATATTGCGTTTAACTCTATGAGTTTCTTAACAACCGGCTCCCTACATAAATCACCCCACCTATTAACTACTATAAAGAAGTCTATAAGATGTCTGAATTGCTCATAGAACAACTTTCTGTCCTTAGTGACTATCAAAGCAGTTCTAAAGCCTTCTTTCTTAGCTCCATGAACTAACTGAAGTGCTGAGTGACTTCCTAATGTTGCGATAGTTATTCTATTAGGATCATACCCAGTAATTACTTTCTCAATACTTACGCTCACATACACACCCAAGATCACTATTCATTACTAATTTATTAAAACTATCACTTAATTAACGTATTTATGTAAATTTACATAAATACGTTAATTAAGGAGAAAGAGCCTCAGTGTTTATAACCCCTGCTTCGTGAGATAACATGTGAGAGAGCTGTGAGTACTAATACTTATATTCTCATTTATGAGGGTAAAAGTAAACGTGTTTATGTAAAAAACCGGGATGAGCTTATTTTGGAGTTCAAGGATGAAGTAACTGCTAGAGACGGGGCTCTT
>CAZAMI010000139.1:0-2587 GCA_964486465.1 uncultured Desulfurococcaceae archaeon
TAGTGATGAACGCTGGAACTTCTGATTTGTGATGTGGGCTAGGATAGCTGATTCTCGAGTTCTTAAAACATTATTATTGTAATTATACGTCATACTTTAAACTTTAACGCATTAATAATTACTCCTGGGTGCAGAACCATAGTTGAGAGTAGAGATTATGGGAAGTTCTGTATTCTAGTAATGGACTTGATCATAATGTCATTTAACTTCACAGTATTGACATTATTTTCTTCCCTTAGTAAACATATTTCTTTAACTTTTGGCCTAAGTATTGAAAATCTCAAGTGGGCCGCGTCAGCATTTACCATAGGTATATTCTTTGCATTCTTAGTAGGTCACTCAAGGTATTTTGAGTATGAGCCAAGATTAGGTGTTCTGGTTGCTGGTTTGGCTGTCTCAATACCTCAATTCTTAATACCCTTCATAGGGGACTTTATGGTCATTATTGCCTTAAGGATACTTCAAGGTTTAGCTATGGCCGCAATACCTATATTTTCTTACCAAGCTGGTACAGTATTTCCTAGGCATAGAACGTTAGCCATAGGTATTATAGTCTCAGGTATATTCATAGGAGGATTTTTAGGATCTACATTAGGTCCTGAACTAGCATTACGTATTGGGTGGAGATTCACATTCATAGTGTTTGGCCTTATAACGCTAATATTAACACTGGCCTACGTAGTCTTAATTCCCGGTAAGTACTTACCCCCTAAGAAGGTTCCCGTAAAGGAGGGTAAAGGACTCAGTATTTGGAGGGAGAAATTCACAATAATTTGGGGATTCACCTTCTTCCCCGGCTTATGGATAGTATTCACATTAGCTCCACTAATACACTTCATCTCCGAAAGTATGTATCGAATTAGTGGAACGCTCTCATCAACTATTCTGGAGTCCTCATATATTGTGTGGTCTTACATACCTGGAATAGCCTTAGCATTCCTAAAGCATTCAAGATCGGATGCCAAGACTTTATTTAGATCTGTAGCAATTACCCAATCAATACTATATATGCTTTCAATGATTGGGGCATTACTGATCCTTCTTACCCATAATCCGACACTCTTTCTAGCTCTACTAATTATCTTAGCTGCTGTTCAAGGTACTGGACCTACATTCTGGTCCGTACAGACAATAGCCTATCCAAAACATATATCGCATAGAGCTGGCTACGCTTTGGGAGTTATATCCAACTCAGCAGCATTAGTGGGACCTATAGCTACGTTATTGATCAGTTCCTTAGGACCTACGAATATATGGTTACTAATCATTACATTAAATATTGTTGGGATAGTAATAACTCTAGTTGGAATGAGGATTAAATTACCTATTGAGAAAATTGGTTCAAGGACATACAGTATTTCTTCTTAATACGATATTGATTAAGCCTTTATTAGCGAGTTTTTTCCTCAAATACTTAACACTTTCAACCATTACTTCCAACTTCTTCTTAGCTATAGCTCTCGGTAATAGTTTAAGACCGCAATCAGGGTTTATGTAAAGGCACTCAGGCTCTATATACCTTAGTACCTTATTTATGGCCTTAATAATGTCGTTGGGCTTCTCAATCATCCTGCTATGGACGTCTATAACACCGAAGCCTAATTCTTTATTAAGGTTTTTAAGTAGCTTTAAATCCCTAAATCCTCTATTAGCGAACTCAAGAGCTAATTGACTAACTTTCAGCTCATCAAAGTAAGGCTTTAATACTCTATAATTGCTATAGCATACGTGGAGACCTATCTTAATGTTGATACCCTTAACCACTTCATTAATGATATCTACAGCCCAATCCATTTCATCAGGATGTGTCGTTAGTGCTGGTTCATCTATTTGTACATAGAGCGCGCCTGCTTCCTCAAGTTTCTTTATCTCAATATTTATTATTTTAGCTAGTTCAGAGGCTAGCTCGTCCTTACTCCTATAATACTCGTTAAATGACCAATCAGCTATCGTGTATGGCCCCGTTATTGTAACCTTAACTACCTTTGCCTTACTTACCCTTCTTAAGAAGAGGTATTCATTAACAACTATGGGGCCTCTATACCTGAGTTTCGTTACGACAGCAGGTTTCCTGAAGTAGTTATTACCCCATACCCTGACTGGACCGTAGAATACAAACCCTTCAATTCTTTCAGCGAAATACTCGACCATTTCATCCCTTCTCTGCTCTCCATCGGTAGGTATATCTATACCAACACTTTCTTGGTCATGAACAACAGCTATTACAGCGTCATTGAAAGCCTCCTTTAGCTGATCCTCCTTATACTTACCCTCTCTATATCCTTTAATGAATTCTCTTAACCACTTAGGTCTAGGGTATGAACCTATGACTGTAGTAGGTAGTATAGGAAGCTCTACTCTACTCCAACCCATAATCTCACTCTGTGAATATACTTACCACCTTACCTAACCTTCTCAGCTTCTTTGAAGCTATTATCTCGGGTATGAAGTCTAGTGGTGCATTATTACCAACATATACCTCCCTAGCACCATATTCTAAAGCCTTAACTATAGCTCTCTTAATCCATACAGAGTTCTCCATCAAAGTATTTCTTGCATCTATCACACCGAGCATTACCCTATCCAA
>CAZAMI010000140.1:0-2572 GCA_964486465.1 uncultured Desulfurococcaceae archaeon
CATTTTGTTTAAAACTGTAGCATACTGTATCGGCGGTAGGGACTTCCACCTCGCCCACAGGGATTTAGGTATCCTTATGGGTTCATTGGTGGCGGTCGAGCCCAACGGCACAGGGCTCCCATCTACGTTTAACCCTACGGAGCTTGGAGCAATGCTCCCATCACCCCGCAGGGCTTTGAAAAGAATATTCCAACAGGCAACTACATCTCTATGCCATATTTCTCCTCCTCTAGAACACTTACCTATTCTTGAGCCATTGTCGTAGATTATTGGAGCACTATGGATTGGGCATAGTCTTGAGGTATTCCTTGGATTTATGTAGGTTACTGGCACACCGTACTCTCTAGCTTTCTCCTCTATCGCTCTCTGAATACCTCTGAAAGATGTCTGGAAAATCCTATGACGTAACTGTTTATCCCTTACCCTCTTAATCATGTTCTGAGCAGGTTTCTTGTCCAGCTTCTCAAGAACAATAGCATACCGCTTCTCATAAGCAGTCCTGACAATTATATTTGCAAGTTTCCACCTAATATCCTGTTTCTTCATCCCCTCCTTAAGCCTTCTCATAATCTTTCGTTTAATCCTTGACTTCTTACCATAGAGCTTATCATATCTCTCCTGAATACTCTTCCTGCGATAATAGTATCCAAGAACGAGCTTCTCCATATTGGTTTTAAAGAGGTAGGCTATACCATCAACTAGCACAGTAGCGTTATTCTCATTAACATCAACTGATAGGTAACCTCTAGGCTTGAACTCCTCAACTTCCTTAACGAAGGTTAGATAGATTATGAGCTGTCTATTTCCCTTATCGAGCTTTACCTTAGCTTCAGAAGCTAACTTCCATCCTCTATTAGCGTATCTCCAGTACTGCTTATGAGGCTCAAGCTCTACCGTAACCCATCCCTTATGGGTGGCTATCCTGATAGAGGTTAATCCATTTGGTTTCCATAGGTGGTCATCAAGCCATATACTAATCCTCCTAACCACGGGATAATCTCTCTCAGCTAACCCGAGCTTCTTTAACCGTAAGAAACTCTTAACCCTAGTACTAGCATCCTGACATGCGGTATACACATAATGACTAGGTAATTGTGGATGAAGATTCCTCATTTCACGGTACTTCAAAGCCTTGAGCCTAGTAAAGCCCTTAACGTTGTTCCTTACAGCGTAGAGTACTAATTGTTCAACTATATTATGGTACATCCCTTCAAGCTCGACAAATACTCTAAACACCTTCCTCGGTAATTTTACACTTTTTACAATAACCGTCCTTGTTACTCTAGCCATTCTTCTCGACCTCTTCTAAGAGCTTCTTAAATCCTTGAACAAGCCTCTTCTTATAGCTCCTCATACCATATAGCTTACCAGCGAAGGAGGTAACAATTGCTAGCAAATCCTCAACTAGCTCTTGATAAGCATCTTTAGGCTCTTCACCATAAACAATCTCTATTTTAACACCGTATTGTTTAAAGAAGTACTCTAGGTACTCGAATCCAAAGCGGGTAAGTCTATCCTTGTAGGTGATAACTACTACATCTACTTGCTTGTTTACCACGTAGTTGAAGAGTTTCATCAAGCCTCTACGGTTAGTCTTCAACCCGCTAGCTACATCGCTTAGAACATCAACTACTCTATATCCTTTCGCTGAACAATACTGTGTCAGGTACTCTATCTGTCTATCAAGGTCTCTCTTTTGGTCTGTAGAACTGACACGAGCATAAATGATTGCTCTTATCTCTCTTGTTTCCTCTTTTCCGCTTATAATCCTTTCAATCTCGCTTTCTGGTATCATCCACCTACCAGTAGGTGTCTTTATTGCTCTAATCTTACCTGAGTAAATCCATCTCTTCAAAGTAATAAAACTAATCCCGAGACGCTTACACGCCTCCTTGGTGGTAACAACTTCTCCGTCATCTGCTATTCTCCGATACAAAAAGATACAGTTTGAAACATTTAGAACGTTTCTGCCCCATATGAAGTAACGCGTAAGATAGCTGTACTCTTTCAAGATAAGATAGTTAAGTGTATTTATTAATTACATGTACTACGTTAAAGAATAATTACCGTGGAACCTAAAGATTTTTCTATCCTAAGCAGTAACACATGGTTTTGCTCTAATTAAAGCGGAAATACCGGAATTTTAAGAAGAAAGTTCCTATTTGAAGCTTAAAGGTTAGTAAAAAATGTTTTAATGTTAATAGGGTATGTTCAACTTTATCTTCTTCTTAAGCCAACTACTGCTAAACCGACGCCTAATACTATTCCGCCTATTAAGCATGCTACAGCTACACTATATGTCGATGAAGCTACACCTTTAACTTCTTCCGATAACTTCTCAACTTCAGCTGCTAAATCAGACTTGACTGTAGACACTAAGGATTCTAAATCAGATACTTTAGTACGTAACTCTTCGACGCTACCGCTTAGTTCTTCAACACTACTACTCAACTCTTCAACACTAGCCTTTATTCTAGCAATTTCTTCTACTTTAGTACTTAGTTCTTCAATACTGCTCTTTATTTTAGCAATTTCTTCCTCCACAGCAACAGTTGGTGCCTCCGGTGCAGCT
>CAZAMI010000141.1:0-2564 GCA_964486465.1 uncultured Desulfurococcaceae archaeon
GGTGGTTCTAACTAGTGATAGGGCTACATTCACAGACTTTAGCGGTTTAGATACTTTAGGTTTCGGTCTCTGCTTACCTTATAGGTTAGTGCCTGCGTTCATTCAATACAAGGTTCTATCGCCTCCAATACCCTCAGTTAATGGTAGGGCCTTATTAGCTCCTTACCCTCTATGTAAGGTTGAGGCAGCTCTATTAGCTGCTGGTTTTAAGCGTGAGGATGTTCTTATCGTACCTCCTAATTACTTGAGCCACGTGATCGATAAGGATACGGCTGTAGTGGGTATTCACGTACTAGACCCTATGGGATTGGCACCCGTTTCTTGGACTTTAAGAGTACTTAGTGGTGGTGGAGATACGTGCACTCGCTACGAATTTGAGAGGTTAATGAAGACTATTATAAGACTTAAGAGGAGGTATAAGTTTAAGGTGGTTGCTGGCGGACCCGGTATTTGGCAGCTTAAAGGGCTTGAGGGTAGATACGGTATCGATGTATTATTTGAAGGTGAAGCTGAGCTAACATTCCCTAAGTTGGTTAAGGACATCTTAAACGGTAAGGAAGTGCCTAGACACGTCTTTGGGGAGTCTGTACCATCTAACCTCATACCACCTATAGTAACGCCATCAAGAAACGGAATAGTTCAGGTTACTAGGGGGTGTCCTAGAAGATGTAGGTTCTGTAGTCCAACAATGTTTAACTTTAGATCCATACCGTTGGAGACCATAATGAAGGAGGTTGAGATCAATTTAAGATCAGGTATTAGGGCTGTAGGATTTACTACTGAAGATATACTACTCTATGGTGCTAGTGGCTTGAAACCTAATTTAGATGCTATTAAGAAACTATATAATCAAACAATTAGCTTAATGCGTAGGTATAATGTTGAGGGACCACTCGGTTTTAGCCACGTAACACTATCTACTGCTTTAGTTGTTAAGGAGGCTGTTAAGTACATAAGTGAAGTTAATGGATTAAGTGAGGATAGGCCACTATTCCCTCAAGTAGGTCTTGAGAGTGGTAGCCCAAGGATAGTCGCTAAGTACTTTAGTGGCAAACCCTATCCATGGAAACCTGATGAGTGGTGGGATATAGTCATAAGTGGTAGTAAGTTAATAAACGATAATTACTGGTATCCATGCTATACATACATAATAGGCTTCCCAGATGCAACACCTAATGACTACGTACTAACAACCGAGCTAATTGATAGGTTAAGTGAGGAGGGATTCAAGGGCTGGACATTCCCGTTACTCCTAATACCTATTGGTGGTACTATAATTGAGAGAAACGGTTATAAGGAATTCCTAACACTTAAGGAATTACCTCAAGAAGCCATAGATACTATAGTAGCTGGTTGGAGGTTAAGTATTAAGTTCTCATATGAGATATACCCGAAGCTTCTTTCAGGAATAAGGAATCCATTAACACGTAGGATAGTTAATGCATTAGCTAAGAAAGCTATAGATGCCATGAAGGAGTGGGTTGATGGTATTAGAAGAGACCCAGAGATTATTCACAAAGTATTCTCTAAAGTCAATATTAGGACAGTTACGGGATTAACCAAGACACTAATAATTGCTGAAGCAACTAAGGTAACACAATCATTAACGCTTATTAGCTAATAGTAATTACTTCTACAATCTTAACGCTCTTCTTAGGAGTTAAGGATGATTATAGAAAATAGCTATAAGTAATTTAAGTTCCTTAGTCTCCTTACATAGAGTTTTATGAATTATTAATAGATGTCTACCTCCAAATTTAATGACGTAGAGAAGATGTCTTAAGCTATATCAACAATACCTCATTAATTACGTACTTATAGTAATTAAAGATAACCTTACATACAAAGCTAAAACTTAAGACAACAATAAAGAAAGAATGTAAGAAAGTGATTAAAGCAAAAAGTAAGTGGCGCCAGGGGTGGGATTTGAGCCCACACGGAGGTATACCGTTTCCCGTCTTAGGTCATTGTAGGTTTCGCTAGGACGGGTTGCGCCTCTACTCCATGCTTCATCGTGGTTACAAACCACTCTACGTGGAGGTCATGGGCACCCTTCAGTAGGCAGACGGCATAACCCCCTACATCTAGGAGGTACTTCCTAACCAAGGACCAACACAAACCCATAAAAACCTTTACCTCAAAAACTGCTGACGACCCTATATATTAATAATGACTCATTCAACAGCATAGTAAGAACACGACTTGAATTAACACCTCCAGAAATGTAAAAACATCGATTACGGATAGCTAGATGTTGTAAGCTGTAATACCGTTGACCCTGTATGTAATACTAAAGTCAATGCTAAGAATACAATAACGTAAAGAATAAAGATTTAAAAGATATACATGCTTAGGGAGAGACTTGAGTTCTAGCGGACCACAAAATTATAGTAATTCTTTCAATACTCTTCTATATTTTGAAGCCATAGCCTTAGGTAGTTCTCTCTATGCTTTTGCTGTAATTCCTTACGTAAGCTTAGTACAGTTTATCGGATGGCTATCAGCAATATGAGTACTATATATGGGATCTAAGTAAGATTAATGTAATAGCAGGTATTATAGCG
>CAZAMI010000142.1:0-2537 GCA_964486465.1 uncultured Desulfurococcaceae archaeon
AGGTCATTGTAGGTCTCTGTAGGGCGGTTCATCACGGTATCTCTCCGCCAGAGGCGTCAAGCCCCCAGCGAAGGTCACTAAGTATATATTGTCCTTGGTAAGATTTATAAATGTTTTGGATATATCCTAATTGAGTAAGTTAAATGGAGCTACCTAAGTATATCACCTTAACCATTGATTTTCATGTCAGTGGTGATTATGCTAGAAATATTCTATCGACTGCTTGGCTATCTAAACTAGTTGCTCATAGAGTGCTGGGCTTGATTAAGGAGAACGAGCTACTAGCCGACCTCTCAGAATACAAGTTCCTTAAGGTATTAAGAAGTAAATGCTATGATATACTACCTAACCGTAGATACGTGGATGGAATACTAAAGCTTGTTCACTCTACACTCAAGTCAGCTAAAGCTCTCAAAGTAAACATAAGAGACATAGAATTAAAGCAATGGCTACTATTCCAAAGCGATGGAGAGCGCGGCTATGCTAGAGGAAACATGAATATAAGATTCATTGACGCGCACCATGCAAGAGTCTTAACACTAGGATACGATAAGAAAACAAGATATATTGAGCTAAAAGTCCCTACTCCTAAGGGGTGGAAGAAGCTTATTGAAGTATTAGTCAATAGAGCATTTGATGGTCAGATAGGCTATCCAGCTAGAGTAGTAGTTAAAGATTATGGTATTAGTAAACATGGATTGCACGTTCATGGTGAGGTACAGGTTATGGTTCCGTACAGTCTTTATTTGGATGTTATGAGGAGATATGATAGACCTAGAGGGGATAAGATAGCTGGCGTTGATGTTAATGTTGAGAGACTAGACGCTGTAGTGATTGATAGGTATGGAAACCTTCTCTCATACGGAACCTTCTGGCTGAAGAATGCTACATTTATGGGTGTTAGAAGGAAACGCTCTTGGAGTCTAGTTGGGGAGAAAATACACGCTCTCCTTAAGTGGCTCTACAGTCAAGGAGTATCGGTGGTAGGTCTAGAGAATCCTGAAGTCATAGGTTACCTAAGGTACTACTGGATAAGAAATGGAGAGAGAAGAGGGAGCAGGTGGAACTGGAAGGTTTCCATGTTCCGCAACTCAATAATAGAGAGGATAACATGGAAAGCACCATTATACTCCATAAAACCCACGTACGTGAACCCTAAAAACACAAGCAAGGAAGGTGAGAGAATAGGAAGGAGGCTAGGATTAGATAGGCATCTAGGTTCAGCATATATCATGGCGAAGAGAACATTAAAAAGCCTACAAAGACCTTAAAAGACCTACAAGGAAGAAACAGTTGATCAATCCTTGAAATCCGTTACCTTACCGTAAACTCTAACTTGAGGAGGTAGCTTCATTTCTTCGGTAAGTGTTCCAATCCTTATTATAGCATACTTAGCATTTGGGAATTTACTAGGTAATATTACCTCAGAAATAACACATTCAGGAACTAATTGATGAGATACGTACTTTAATTTACCATTACCTTTAAATAAACGTTCTCTCTCACCATCAAGTAGTTCTATAGTGAATTCTCTACCGTCAAGTGATTTTAAGACTTCTCCTTTGGTGTGGTGTTCGGGAATTAAAGTTATAGCTATATGAGGTTTACTCTCGTAGCATACCTCAGGCTCCTCTGCATAAGGTACCGTACCGTAACAATCCTTGTAGAAGTTATTGTTAAATAAGTAACTTAAGACCTTAATACCCTTATTACTTAACTCTCTTTTTAAAGTCATAAAGTCAATACCCTAAATTTCAATGTAACGTATAACTTTTATCTTTATTACTTCTTTGGTTATTATTCATATAAGCTTGGTGAGTTACGTGAACTCTAGTGAGTATCTACTCCAGGTGCGTAACCTTAAGATATACTACTATACTTATGAAGGTGTAGTTAAAGCAGTTGATGGAGTTTCATTCAATATAAAGCGTGGTGAGGCATTAGGAATTGCTGGTGAGTCAAGCTGTGGTAAATCTACATTAGCATATGGACTATTACGGATAGTACCTATACCCGGTAAGATTGTTGGAGGTAAAGTTATCTTTGATGGTACTGATATACTTCAACTACCTGAAAGTGAGTTTAAGAGAAAATATAGGTGGAAGAGGATTAGTATGGTGTTTCAAGGAGCAATGAATTCCTTAGACCCTGTTAAGAATATAGGTAAGCAAATAGCTGATGTAATCTTGACGCATGAGGAAAATATTAGTAAGTCTGAGGCATATAGGAGAGCTACTGAACTCTTAAAGCTCGTCGGTATAGATCCTGCTAGGGCTAAGTCTTATCCTCATGAGTTGAGTGGTGGTATGAAGCAGCGTGTTGTTATTGCTATGGCTTTAGCACTAAATCCAGACCTACTAATAGCTGATGAACCAACAACAGCACTAGACGTAGTAGTACAAGCACAAATACTTAACCTACTGAAGGAACTTAAGAATAAGTTTAAAATGTCTTTAATACTTATAACTCATGACCTCTCAGTAATAGCTGAGATAGCAGATAAGGTAGCAATAATGTACGCAGGAAAGATAGTTGAA
>CAZAMI010000143.1:0-2532 GCA_964486465.1 uncultured Desulfurococcaceae archaeon
CAGGATCTCTTCTTTTAATACCTATATCTGAGAGTAATTGCTTTGTTAGTTCACGCATTCTTTTCTTATCAAGAATCTTTATGAAGCTTAGCTTCCGAGTTAGCTCTCGGTTCAGGAATAAATTCCTGTAAACACTTAGGTAAGGAACTAATGCCATATCCTGATAAACAATCTCTATACCTAGCTTTCTAGCATCAGCTGGTGACTTAAACCTAACTTCCTTACCCTCAAATATTATTCTTCCTTCATCTGGCTGATAGTAACCAACAATTATCTTAGCTAATGTTGATTTTCCAGCTCCATTATCCCCTACAAGCCCTACAACTTCACGATAATTAACGTAAAAGTCAACCTTGTTGAGAGCTGTGATAGCGCCAAACCTTTTTGTTATCCCTACGAGTTGTAGTAGCATCTTCTTACTCACGTCTGACCAGCCTCAGATTAATTATTCCTGCAGCGATTAATAGTATTCCAATGAAGCCTATATACCAGTAAGCAGGCGCACCTGCAAGAATTAATCCCACTCTTATCTCGCCAACAAGGAAGGCACCTAATGATGCTCCAGCTATGGTGCCTATACCGCCTGTTAATGCGCAACCACCAATAACAGCAGAGGCTATAGCCTCAAGCTCTAATCCCTGACCAGCTACAGGTTCCACCACGTTAAATCGGGACATTGCTATAATTCCTGATAGAGCAGCCATAATGCTACTTAGAACAAAGTTTATCGTCTTAACTTTAGTTACATTAATACCCAATGCCCTAGCAGTATCTGGAGCACCACCAACTGCTTGAACCCAGTTGCCATACGCTGTCCACATGAGTATGAAGTGAAATATTATTGCTAGTATAAGGAACCATAGACCTGATATTCTAAGCTCATGGTATATGGGCATTGAAAAGACCTTAAGCTCTGGTACATTAACCTCGAGTCTTACAGGAAATCCTCCAGTAGTCGCTAATAGAATTCCCCTAATAAACCACATCATCCCTAACGTTGTTATGAATGACGGTATCCCTCCCTTAATTGTTATTACGGCATTTGTTAAACCTACTAATGCTGCAAGGCCTAAGGATGCGAGAAACGCGATTATAAAGGGTACATGGCTATTTAATAGCCATGCCATAAGCATTGAAGAAGCAGCAAATACGGAACCAACCGAGAGATCAAACTCACCTGAAATCATCAGAAATGAAACGCCTATGGCAACTACTCCAAGTTCTGAAGCTAGGGACACCATGCTTGCTAGGGATCCTAACGTTAAGAATCTAGTGTTCAAGTAGGTGAACGCTATTCCCATGGCTATTATCGATATAACTACTCCTGTCTCCCTGTACCTCAATATCTTTGTTAACGCCGAGGACATATTAGTCACCTTAGCATTCTAAGTCAAATCATAAATATGGGGTAAAATGTTTTAGTTGTATAGAGTAGATACGGTACGACTAAGGAAGTGTATAGATTTTAGAAAAACAACGATTCCTATTACACTTTCCTCCTTATGCACCGCCAGTAGCCTCTATTTGCTTCCTAACTAGGTTTAGTAATGACTTATCAATTACGGTGGGTCCCGTAGGTACGTGCTCTGGAGGTTTAATACCATACTTCACGTAAAGGTACATGAAGACTACCGGTAAGAATCCCTGAGCAAATGGTTGCTGGCTGACAGCAGCTATCACAATACCGTCCTCTATGCCCTTGAGTATTTTATCATCTACATCAACTGTCGATACGTAAACCTTACCCTTAAGGTTCAGATCATTTATCAATTTCATTGCTGGATGCGCTCCTAGAGGTCCCAACGTAAATATTACTTCGACATCAGGATGTGCTGAGAGGTATGACTTTAATATCTCGTATGCCTTAGTGATGTCTGTCGTTATATCTAGCTTCTCGGGAATCTCTAAGCCAGCCTCTCTAAATGCGTCCTGAATGCCCTTAGCCCTCATCTCTAAACCTACGTGACCTACCTCATGAATGCCTATTACAGCCATTTCAGGTTTCCTACCAAGATGCTCCTCAAACCACTTTATTGTGAATTTAGCAAGCTGGTAGCCAGCCTGATATTCATCCTGACCTACGTACGACATATAAGGAATTCTCTGATCTGACGATCTAGGATCAGGAACGTTGACAGCAATTACTGGTATTCCCTGCTTTATGACCCTTCTCAAAGGTTCATCCAGTGCTTTATAATCAGTAATCGTTATTATTATACCGTCAGGTTTAGCGGCAGCAGCACTTTCTAAAGCATCAACTAACCACTTAATTGAGAATTTTGTTGGTCCCTGATATACTACCTTAACACCTAATAGCTTACCAGCTAGCTCAGCACCCTTAATTACTGGTGCCCACCAGGGATCAGCAGGGCCACCATGAGAAATATAGTAAAATGTAAACTCAGGTTTCACGGCACTCACAACTGCTGTTGTGGTCTTTGTTGTCGTTACCGTAACCGTAGTTGGGGCTGCTGTTTGGGTCATCGTGGTGGTCATGGTCACGGTCTTGACAGGTGCTGCAGCACCTCCCGC
>CAZAMI010000144.1:0-2518 GCA_964486465.1 uncultured Desulfurococcaceae archaeon
ACTACTCTTAGAAGAGAGAGTTCTTTTAAAGAAGCTATCAGACATAATTAAGTTATGGGTTAAGGTGATCTTAGGTCATGGCTGAGACATTAATTACTGAGGGTGAGAGTGAGGAGTTACATTCGCTTCAGATAATGTTTAGAGACTTCCTAAGAATGTTCAAGGATGATAAAGGTAGATTTAAGTATATGGAGAGAATTAGAGACATGATTATTAATGAGAAAAAGTCGTTAGTAGTGGATTACGAGGACTTAATAAGATTTAATCCGAAACTTATTGACATAATAGAGAATAATCCTGATATTGCCTTACAGGCATTCTCGGAAAGCATTAAGGATATTGTTTTACAGGAAGATCCTGAGTATGCAGAGAAAGTGCACAGGTTTTATCCGAGACTTAATGGTTGGGTTAAGGTAATACCTATAAGGAGTATAAGGAGCGAGCATATAAATAAGTTAATAGCTATTGAAGGTATAATCGTTAGAGCAACACCACCTAAGCAGAAGCTATATAAGGCAGTATACATTCATGTACTACCTAATGGTGAGCAACACGAGTTTGAATGGCCACCTGAACCTAATGTTGAGATAGGTGATGAAATTGAGAAGCCTACTTACTGCCCTATATGTGTTGGTGCCATAAGTGAAGAGGAAGGTAAGAGAGTCAAGGGCGTATTTAAGTTAGTTATGGAGAAGTCAAGGTATAGGGACTATCAATTAGTAGTCGTTCAGGAGAGACCTGAGGACATACCAGCAGGCCAGATACCCAGATCCATAGAAGTCACCTTAACTGATGATATAGTCGACATAGCTAGGCCTGGTGATAGAGTAACTATTGTAGGTATAGTTAGGTTAGCTAGGGGTGGAAAGAGAAGTGTAAGACCCATATTTAACGTATACATTGAAGCAAATAATGTGATAGTTGCTCAAAGATTACTTGAAGAGCTTAAGTTAAGTCCTGAGGATGAAGAGAGAATTAAGGAGTTAAGTAGGGATCCACTAATTAGGAGGAAAATCATAGCTAGTATAGCACCGACAATATACGGTATGTGGGATATTAAGGAGGCTGTAACACTATTACTCTTTGGCGGTATCCCCAAAATAGCGCCTGACGGAACCAAGATAAGAGGTGAGATCCACATACTCTTAATAGGTGATCCAGGAACAGCCAAAAGCTTATGCTTTAGTGAACCTATATTACTCTTCGATAAGTCAGGTAAGATAAAGTTCAAACCTATTGGAGAGATTATTGACGAGTACATGGGAAAATACTACAGATACGTAAGAAGATCAAATGGCACTGAAGTACTTAATCTTGACGAAATAGGTGAAGAATTATATACAGTATCAATCTCACCACTAACACTACAGCCAGAAATTAAAAGAGTGAGAGCTTTAATCAGACATAAAGCACCTCGTGAAGTACTAGTCATTAAGACAAAAACAGGTCGTACAGCAGTAATTACTGAAGATCATAGCTTAGTCGCGTTTGATGGCGAAAAATTAAGACCTGTTAAACCTAACGAAGCATTTAAGAATAAGCTCTTAATACCAGTACTTAAGCGTGTGCCATTACCAACTAATTACCTACCTATGCGTGAGGTTTCAGTAGGTAAGAAAAAGATTCCTCTAGACAATGAATTTGGATACCTAATAGGGTACTTCATAGGAGACGGAACAATAGCTAAGACACCATCAGGAGAGAGAATAGAGATTGTGTCATCAGAGCGCAACATAATTATGAAACTTGCTAAATGTATGGAAGATAAATTTAATGTAAAAGCTAAGGTGTATACTAAGAAATCGTCTAGGGGATTATTATGGAGAGTTGTAGTCAATGATGTGGAGACTGTTAAGTGGTTCAAGAGTAACTTATACGATAATGTTGCACGTGTAGGAAGGAAGGGATACCTCACTAAGCACAAAATAATACCTGGGTTTACATATAACGCGCCTGTAGATTTCATAGCTGGTGTAATATCTGGTCTGATAGACAGTGACGGAACAATAATACCGCCTAAATTTAAGAATGGAAGAAAATGGCGAGGAGAGGTTTCAATTACGGTCACAAGTAAGAGATTAGCTCAGGGTATATCCCTCCTGTTATCACTTCTAGGAATTACACATACTATAAGACACAAAACAGCAGCACATAATGGTCATAAGTTAACATACTACGTCATATTCATCTCAGACGCCAAGATAAAGAATGTAGTTAAACTTGAAAATAATCATAAGGCATCTATTATAAGTAGATACAGTGAGGCTTCAATTGACGTCATAGATAAGGTCCCTATACCTACATATGTTTCCTCCCTAACGAGCATACTGGGCATGAACAGACGTAGCCATCCTCTTCGTAACCTCGCTGCCGAGATAAGGAGTAAAGTCTACCGAGGCTATGCAGGCAGAAGGTATTGTAGACGCATCATAGAGAGACTGAAACCTTTAGTGAGCAAACTTAATGTTAATACTGCTCAAATATTAATCAATCACTTCAGTAGTTTAGTAGATAATGA
>CAZAMI010000145.1:0-2513 GCA_964486465.1 uncultured Desulfurococcaceae archaeon
TCTAGACAAACCATGTTCTAGGCTATAGTGTTTTGTAGGATATAATTGTTATGTTTTAGTGGGAGCTGCATGACTGGAGCTGCAGCATCGCTATTCAATGATATCAGGTCTATAAATAATGTTCTTCGTATAGTCTTAATCGTTTTACTGGTAATGCAGGTGTCGTACGTGCAGCCATTACTGACTGAGAATACTGATATTGATAACTCCATAAACTCCATATATGGTCTCTACGTAATTCGTAGATACGGAAATGTAACCCTGCTTCTACTAAATAGGTCTGCTCTAAGGTATGTGGATGGGTTCTGGACTGTCGTACTTAGGGATATTGATAGTATTGATGTTGCTGAAGAGATTTTAAAGGTGGTTACTGGTGATGGTGAGTACAATATACGGGTTATAGATCTAATTTTAGAGAATGGGGTATCACGTATTCTATGTGTTTATTCGATATATGATGAAGATAAAGTATTACCTAAGGATGTCTCGAAGATAATCTCGATATACATGAATGCTGGTTTGAAAAATGCTAGAATTAGGGTTCATGTCCTTAGTAAAGGCTCTCTATGGATAAGAATTGAGAGTTTAGGTTTAGCTCAGTTAGATATTAAGGATGTTGCTAAGGCTATTGCCAATAGCGTTTCGGGTAAACGAGTCGTGATTCAAGAGGTTATGAGTCTAGGTAAGGTACCATCTCCTTTTGAAGCACGAGACCTAGACAAGTCTCTTCAATCAATACCCTGTCTCACCTCATTATCGGAAGGACCTTACGGCTTCGCAATAGAGTTTAGTTATACATGTATTTCTGAAATAGCTGCTAGGAATAATACCTCATTTGATAAAGCTATGATGGAAACACTAAGTAGGCTTAGGGACATAACACCATTATTAAGGAAGTATGTACCCCATGGAGAGTTCTTAGTAATGTTCAGTAAGGTAAGACCTACAATACCTCTAGTTGCTGAACCTAAAGAGATAAAGCCAAATAGTAAAGAGCCTACTAAAACATCCTCTAAATGGAACTCAACCCCAGTAGAAAGTAATAATGTGACTCATAATCAAGGGGGTTTAAAGGTATGGATCATTCACGACTATGGAGACCTCGTTATTATTAAGATTAATAGATCACTATTTAGGAATCTCGGTGATGGTTATTGGCTGGTAGTACTACCCGGTATGAAGTATAGTGAATTTGATAATATAGCGCTTAATCAAGTAGTACCCTACCTTCATATAGGATCACCGGAGATACTACTCCATGTAATATGGCTAGGAAGATCATATGTTGTTAAAGTCAACGAAACTAGGGGCTTAAGTAAGGATGTTGTGAAAGCGCAAGAGTGCATCAACGAGTTTCTTGAGAATATCGGTCATAGAGGTTTAGTACCAGCAGAGATGAAGTTCTTTGTCGAGAGCAATAATACCTACATAATCATTGGAGGAACTGATAAATTGAACATCGACGAGTTTGCTAAATTGGCTCACAAGTACTTTAGAGATATTAGTAAAAGAGTTGTCGTTGTAGAGAAGTTTGGTTGGCTACTACCTGGAGGTCCTTACCAGCGTATGGAGATGCTGGATGCTCTAGGTGAATTACCTTGCTTCTTCTCCTTTGGTGAAGCAGTATATGGTACGTCGATTATATTTAATGCTACATGCATTAAGGAACTAGCTGAGAGAAACAATATGGTATTCAATGAAGCTGTAGAGTACATTGTTGGGGAGGTAAAGAATCTTGATCCACTTATAAGGAAGTATCTCCCATGGCATGAAATACTCATAATGATAGCTAAGACACCAAAACTAATAATACCTGTAGGTACAACATCAACCAATACAAGCAAGCCATCATCTGAAGTACAAGTAGAAACCGCACAGACAGAAAAGCAGCCCCAAAACACCATAAATACGGAAACTTATTACGAAGAATATGCGATACCTCACCAGTTAATACTAATTACGCTAATAATTATAGCAGTAAGTATTATCGCGGCAGTCATAATTAAATATAAAGTAGCATAATTTTACTAATACCAAGTGTATACGATAATGTTAGGACATAATCATAGTATTTATCTTAGTTTTATAATATTAGCAGACTTAGCTCGTGTAATGTATTAATGCTATTCATAACATGGTGCAAGTTAAGTGATATCTCCAGTGAGTAATATTCTTATACAAACTTCAGTAACGATTTTTTATTAACGTACAACTAGAGGTTTCTGTAGGGGGTCAAGCGATGGATACAACGAAGCTCGCTATGATTATTTTGGTTATCATAATAGCTCTTGTCTGTGCTGTATGTATCCCAGTAACCATAGGTCAAATACGTGGATCATTAAGTACTATACGTAGTGTGGAAGTTCTTGAGGTGGTAGAGGATAGCTTTATTAGCTTAATTGATGGGAAAGCTGTCCTTCATCTTAGAAATGTCGGTGATGAGGGTGTAGTGATAACAGGTTTTGAAATTAAGGGCTTTGGTTCCTTAAAGAATGTGGATCTAGGTGATTCTA
>CAZAMI010000146.1:0-2513 GCA_964486465.1 uncultured Desulfurococcaceae archaeon
CCGTATCAATCGCTAAGTTTATCGCTTCCTCTTCTGCTATTATTTCGTCTAATCCGTTCATATTCCCACCGCCTCTCTCATATCCCATTCTTCGTATTTAATATCGTCTTCCGTTACCGTATCCGTCTTACTTTCGTTACCGAATACGTCTAAGAACGTTATCTTCCCGTCTACTAATTGCTCTACAGTGTTGTCGTCTAAATTAACGTTAAGCAGATCGAGAATGGATTTAAGCGTGTTAATATGACGTTCACGTCTTGACGTATCTTTCCGTATCCTAACCGCTTTATTCGGTGCTTCGTTTATCAGAATATCGAATATCGCTCTGCTTACGGATGGATGTAACGCCATAGGTTCGTTATTCTCGTTGTACAGGATGTAACGCATGCATTTAATATCATCCGTGATCGCTTCTACGTATGTAAAACGGCTTATAAACGGTAATATATTTAATCCCGTCATGTTCTCGATAATCGCTTTAATCCGTTCACGGTTATTTTGCGTGTATTCGTTTACCGTATATTCTTGTATATCACGATCACGTATGTTGCCGAATATGCAGAATCCGATTGGGTTAATGTAATCGATGTCCGTTCTCGACGATTTCTCTCTCTGCCATTTCCCTTGCTCTAATCCTGTTAGTAGTATTTCGTAATCTTCCCGAAACTCATCGAGTCTTTTACCGCTTAGTTTCTCGAATTCTTCAACGTATATCGTATCGTATTTGTAGCATATTCCGTAGCTGTTAAATCTCGCATCTCCGATAAGTTTAGCTCTCGATGGAAAACCTAACGCATGATACGAGTTCGTTAATGCTGAAATCGTTTTAGCCGTATGCGTTTTTCCCGTTTCTGGTGGCGTGAATTGTATAACGTGAACTCCTAAGCCAAACGGTTTAAATAACGGAATTATGCGAGGTAGCGTTATCGCTTTAATCTCAGTTGACGGTTCGTATCCTAATGCGTAACAAATTAGATCAAGCGGTTCGTATTCGTTTAATAACGCTTTAGCCGTTTCCTCGTCATAATCCGCAACGATTAACGATACTTCATCCGCATATACACGAACTTTACCGTGTTTTGTTTTTCTCGTATATCCTAAACGAGCTTTAACGTATATTGTCGATTTAACGTGATTCTTTAGTACGGGTAGAATCCTATCGAGATCGTCAAAGTATACGTCTGTAACCTTCGTCTTAAACGCTATTTCACCGTTATCGAAGTTAATTCTGAACGAATCCAGCTTAAAAATAATGTAATCGTTGCGTTTCAATGCATCGTAAAAGTATACTTGATCGTTAGCGTTCATCGTGTACTGATACAACTTGCGTTGCGATTCTTCGTCAAACGCTTTAAATCCGAGGATTAACGAATCGTCTAAATCCTTAACGTATTTCTTAACCGTTATTAGCGGTAATTCCGTCATAATCTCACCGTAAAGCTTCGTCTACCGTTTCTACTTTCACGTTTCGATTATTACCCGATCCGTAAACGTTTTTGGGTATCTTTATCGTCAGTAGTGCGCATGTCAAGCTCCTTATGTCGTCTTCCGTCAGTATAACGTAGTATTCGCCTTTCTTATTCGGTTTAACGTATTTGGCGAATCTAATTCTCATCGCTACTCCTTTACGTGCTTGTTGTAGCCGTATGTTCATTCTGCTTAGGTTTACTTCTACCGATTCTGCGTCTCTCATTTCGTTCTTTTGCTTCTCTAACCGTTCTAACCTTTGCGTTATTTCTTCCAGCTTATTCCTAACATACCTAACAAACTCTTTAAACTCCTCTTTCTTCATCCTATCACCCCTTTCACGCTTATGAGCTTGAATATACCGCTTAACACGCATAATATCCGAGATACGGGGTCTAACGAATCTAAAATGAACGTAACATTTCCATTTGCGATTATAATATTCGTAACGTATAAAATTCCGTGTGCGTAACAGTATATGTGCGTGTGTCTTATCCGAAAAAAATCGATAATTCTGCCACGATACGAATTTAAAAAATGTTTAACCGCTTTGCGATACTCCGAATACGATTCCGTTCTGGTTATCGTAACTAAATAGTAGTACATAATTCCGTCTGAACCGTTTTCCTAAACCGTTCCGCCTTAACTTTTAAGCGTTTACGTTTAAGCTTGTAACCGCCGTATGTCAATACGTATCTTATTAGCGATCTCATGTTCGTGTATCTTTGTTTCCATGTCCGTTTTACGTAAACCGTGTAATCGTCTAACGCTATGAAAACGGGGTATTGATCGGGATACATTAGTATACCGATTGCGTGTTTACGTACTTGCGTTAAATACGTTCTGAATACGGTTAACGGTTTACCGATCTCTTTGCGGTATTCGATCCAGCTTCGTAATTTATCTAAGTTCTGCGGTTTCTCTACGATTGTAACTTCGATTAATTGTCCATTACTTACATCGTAAAACTTATTTAACGCTACAACCGCTTTACAGTACGGCGGTATCCATTCGAGTTCGTTAACCCATTCGTCTCCGTTCATTTT